>JBLMWR010000237.1:0-9775 GCA_050257335.1 Deltaproteobacteria bacterium
GAAGGGGGAGAAGGGCGCGGGCCGGGCGGTCGTGGCGGCGGAGATCCCCTCGCCTTCTTCCAGCGCCTCGATCAGAATGGCGACGGCAAAGTCACCGAGGAGGAGATGCCCGAGTTCATGAAGGCCCGATTCGCCGCCATGGACGCCAATGGCGACAAGAGCATCGACAAAGACGAATGGCAAAAGGCCGCGGCGACTTTTCAAGCGCGTGGCGGTGGCAGGCGGGGAGGCTCGCCTCCGGGCGGCGGGCGTCCCGACGCAGGTGGCGGACAATGAAGCTCGCGGCACGCGTCGAAAACCTCCACAAAGTCTACGATCTGGGACCAGCCCTTCTCGAACCGCAGGGGGGAGCGAGAGAGGAGCTGAATTTCGCCCCCGTCGCGGCCGACGAAGGGCGGATTCTGGTCAAGGCCCTCCGCGGCGTGACCCTCGATTTTCCCGAGGGGGACTTCGTCGCCATCATGGGGGCCTCCGGCAGCGGCAAGAGCACGCTTCTCAACCTGCTCGGGGGGCTCGACCGGCCGACCACCGGCAGGTACATCCTCGACGGCGTCGATGTCTCACAAATGGACGACGCCGAACTGTCGCACGTCCGCAATCAGAAGCTCGGGTTCATCTTTCAGTCGTACAACCTCATCGCCCAGTACACGGTCCTCGAAAACATCGAGCTCCCGCTGCATTACCGGCCGGGTTACCCCCCCATCGGTCCCGCCGAACACCGGCACTGTCTGGAACTGGCGCAAAAGGTCGGCCTGGGAGAGCGGCTCGACCATCGGCCGTTCCAGCTCTCGGGCGGTCAGCAGCAGCGCGTGGCCATCGCCCGGGCCCTCGTCAACAACCCCGAAATCATCCTCGCCGACGAACCGACCGGGAACCTCGACTCGGCCACCAGCAACGAGATCATGGAGATGCTGCGGGCCCTCAACGGCGAGGGGCGGACGATCATCATGGTGACGCATGAGCCCGACATCGCCAATTGGGCCAGGCGGCAGATCGTGATGCGCGACGGCGTGGTGTTCAGGGAAGCCCTCACGGCGGAAATCGTGGGGAATTCGGGCAGCCACGCGCCTGCCAGCGCCGAAACGATCGCCGCGAGTTGACGTGCAAGCCAAAAATCCGAAATTCGAAATCCGAAATCCCAGATCGAACTGTACCCACGGGAAACGACCCGTGGGCTCGAGGACGAAATCCAGGGTGCAGTGAGTCGTTCGCATGTCGTTGTCCCGGCTGATCCGCATCATCCAACTCGGGCTCAAAAGCCTGATGCTGCACAAGCTGCGCTCGGGGCTGACGATGCTGGGGATCGTGTTCGGGGTGTTCTCGGTGATCGCCATGCTGGCCATCGGCGAGGGGGCCAGCGCCCAGGCGCAAAAGCAGATCGTCGCGCTCGGGGCGACGAACATCATCGTGCGCAGTATCAAGCCGGTCGAAGGCTCGTCGAACGACCTCAGCGCCGGGGGCACGCCGCGTTACGGTCTGACCCGGGCCGACTACAAGCGGCTGACGAAGACGATCTCCACGATCACCAACGCCATCCCCGTGCGCGAGCTGCACCGCGAGGCGCGTTATCTCAAGAACACCATGAACTGCCGGCTGGTGGGCTGCACCGCCGATTACCTCGAAGTCAACCATCTCCGGGTGATGAAAGGGCGCTTCCTGTCGGACGCCGACCAGGACACGCGCGCCAACGTCGTCGTCCTCGCCTACGACGTGGCGCTCGACCTGTTCCCCGTGGAAGAGCCGCTGGGTAAGGCCGTGCAGATCGACAACATGTACTACTCCGTCATCGGGGTGACCGGCGAGCGGACCGCCTCGGCGGGAATCGGCGGAAGCCTGGCGGCGCAGGACTTCAACAAGGACCTGTACATCCCGATCAATACGTTTCGCGCGCGGCTGGGGGACGAAATCCGGACTCCCAAGCAGGGAGGTCTCGACTCGGAATACATCGAGCTCAACCAGATCACCCTGACGGTCCACGACGTTTCCGACGTCATCCGCACCGCCGACGTCGTGCGGGGAACGATCGAGAAGTTTCACGCTCAGAAGGATTTCGCCGTTGTCGTCCCGCTCGAGCTTCTCAGGCAGGCCGACCAGCTCCGGCAGATTTTCAACATTGTCCTGGGGTCGATCGCGGCGATCAGCCTGGTCGTCGGGGGGATCGGCATCATGAACATCATGCTGGCGACGGTCACCGAGCGGACGCGCGAGATCGGAATCCGCCGCGCTCTGGGGGCCAAGCAGCGCGACATCATCGAGCAGTTTCTGACCGAAACGGTGGTTCTCTCCGGGTCGGGAGGGGTGTTGGGGGTCGCCCTGGGGCTGCTCACGCCGCCGGCCTTCTGGCTGATTCGCTACGTCACGCTCAATTTCATCCTCGATTCGCATCACGGGGCGCTCTCCGAAACGACCCGCATGTTTTCCGAAATGGAACCGACCGTCGCCTTCTGGAGCCTCCCCCTGGCCTTTGGAATCTCGGTCGGCATCGGCATCATCTTCGGCCTCTACCCCGCCCGCGCCGCGGCAAAACTCGACCCGATCGAAGCCCTGCGCCACGAGTAGGTCTTAATTCGGCGCGCACCGGAATATTTCTCCCGCAACGCACTCAAGGTCTCCATGACGCAGGATCGAGTGATTTTCCGGCTTCTCGCCAATCCGATGCGTCTGGTCGCCGCCGTAGCGGTCGTTGGCCTGGCACTTTCAGGCCTGGTCGCTGCGGACGGCGAGTCACCGGAAAAGAAGAAAGCGGCCGACGGCAAGCCCGACGCGAATCAGCCGGTCGGCAAGGATCATGCGGCGAAGATGGCGCAGGGCCTGGCCCTCTTCAAAAAACACGTCCGACCTGTGCTGGTCGCCCACTGCGTGAAATGCCACGGCGGCGAGACGGTTGAATCCGGGTTCGATCTGACCGACCGCGTCAAGCTGCTGCGCGGCGGATCGTCGGGAAAGGTGGCCGAACCGGGAAAATCCAGGGCCGGGCGGCTGTACGAGCGGATCAGTCATGCCCGGCAGCCCGGCATGCCGTTCAAAGGAGACAGGCTCTCCGACGAGACCATCGCCCGCATCGCCGAATGGATCGACCTGGGCGCTCCCTATGATTCGCCTCTGGCGGAGGGGAAAGACCAGTCCTCGTCGTGGACCGAAAAGACCGTCTCTCCCGAAGCCCGCGACTTCTGGGCGTTTCGGCCGCTGCGTCGCGTCGAGCCGGCGGCCGTCAGGAACGAGGCGCAGGCGCGGACCTCGATCGACCGGTTCGTTCTGGAGAAACTCGAGGCGAAGGGGCTCTCGCTGAGCGCGCCGGCCGACCGCATCCGCCTGATCCGCCGCGCCTGGTTCGACCTCATCGGCCTCCCGCCCCCTCCCGAGGCGGTCTCGCATTTTCTCCGCGATTCCTCCGACGACGCATGGAGCAATCTGCTCGACCGGCTGCTCGCCAGCCCGCAGTACGGCGAGCGCTGGGCGCGGCACTGGCTCGACATCTCGCGGTTTGCCGAGAGTCACGGCTTCGAGCACGATTACGACCGGCCCACCGCCTATTTTTTCCGCGACTTTGTCATCCAGGCGCTGAACCAGGACCTGCCTTACGACACGTTTGTAAAATGGCAGATCGCGGGGGACGAGTACGAGCCGGACAACAACCTGGCGCTCATGGCGACCGGGTTTCTGGCGGCCGGGGTGCACAGCACGCAGATCACGAAGAACGAAGCCGAGCGGCACCGCTACGACGAGATGGACGACATGCTGTCGACGACGGGCTCGGCGATGCTGGGGCTGTCGATCGGCTGCGCCCGCTGCCACGATCATAAATTCGACCCGATCCCGCAGCGCGATTACTACCGGCTGCTGTCGAGCTTTACCACGACGGTGCGCAGCGATGTCGAGCTGAATCTCGACCGGACGGGGTACGAAAGGGCCAAAGCCGCCTTCGACGCCGAGCATGCTCCCTTCGCGGCGGCGCTGCAGAAGTTCGAGACGGAACAGATTCCGGGACGGCTCGCCGCCTGGGAGAAAGAATCGGGCGCGCGGGCGGCCGAGGCGCCGTGGATCGTACTCGATCCGCAGACGCTGAAATCCGAGGGAGGAGCGACGTTGACGAAGCTCCCCGACGGGTCGATTCTCGCCGGCGGGACCAATCCGCAATTCGACACGTACACTTTCGCCGTCCCCACCAGCCTGACGGGGATTACGGCAGTGCGGGTCGAAGCCCTCGCCGATCCATCGCTCGTGAAAGGAGGCCCCGGCCGGGCCGCAAACGGCAACTTCGATCTCACCGATTTCCGTCTGGCGATTGCCCCCAAAGCCACCCCGGCGCGCGGGGGGCGGGGCACCGACCAGCCGGTTGGTCCCGCTGGTTCCTTGCCAACCAGCGTGCCCCTCAAAAACCCCCGCGCCACATTCGAACAGCCCGGCCTGCCTGTCGCCGCCGCCATCGATGAAAACGACAAGTCCGGATGGGCGGTAGACCCGCAGTTCGGCAAAGACCACGCGGCGGCGTTCGAGCTGGAAACTCCCGCCGGCTTCGAGGGGGGTTCGATCCTCACCTTCACGCTGGCCTTTAAGGGGAACGACAAGCACAACTTCGGCCGAACGCGGCTATCAATCTCGACGGCGAAACAGCCGGCGGAATTGAACGCGCCGGGCATTCCGCAGCCGATTCTGGAAACGCTGGCGCTGCCGGCCGACAAGCGCCCGCCCGGGCAGCAGACCGCGCTTTTGAAATGGTACGCCATACAGGACGTGGAATGGCAGAAGCTGAACACCGCCGCTCTGGAGCATCTGGCGAAAGCCCCCCAGCCGAATCTGGCCAAAGCCCTGATTTCGAGCGAGGGGCTGCCGCCGCTGCGGTTGCATACGCAAGGGGCCGATTTTCTCCAGCAGACCCATTTCCTGCGGCGCGGGGATCCGAACCAGAAGGAGGCGGTGGCTGCACAGAGTTTTCTACAGGTGTTGATGCCTGCGCCGGATGCCGCCCCGCGCTGGCAATCCCCGCCGCCGGCCGGCTGGCGCACGTCGTACCGCCGCCGGGCGCTGGCGGAATGGCTGACCGACACCGAACAGGGGGCCGGGGCGCTTCTGGCGCGCGTCATCGTGAATCGCCTCTGGCAGCATCACCTGGGGCGGGGGATTGTCGCCACTCCCAACGATTTCGGCGCCCGCGGCGCCGCTCCCACGCATCCGGAGCTGCTCGACTGGCTGGCGGCCGAGCTCATCCGCCGCGGATGGAAGCTCAAGGAGATGCACAAGTTGATCATGACCAGCTCCGTGTATATGCAGTCGTCGCGGTTTGAAGAGAGCAAGGCGGCGATCGACCGCGAGAACGAGCTGCTCTGGCGGCATCCGCCCCGCCGCCTCGAAGCCGAAATCATTCGCGACAGCCTCCTGGCGGCCAGCGGGCTGCTGGACCCGAAGATGTACGGCCCCGGGACGCTCGATGAATCGAGCCGGCGGCGGAGCATTTACTTTACCGTCAAGCGCAGCAGGCTCGTGCCGATGATGCAGGTCTTCGACGCGCCCGACGCCCTGTCGAGCCTTGGCGAGCGCTCATCAACCACAGTCGCCCCGCAGGCGCTGCTGCTGCTGAACAACGCGAACACCCGCCTCTGCGCAAAGGCCTTTGCGAAACGTATCGCCCCCGAGCCGGCGACCGACGTCGCTCAGGCAATCCGCGCGGGTTATTCGATCGCCGTCGCCCGGCAGCCAACCGCTGACGAACTGGCCGACGGCGTGGCGTTCGTCACCTCCCAGGCGGCCTCATACCAGTCGGCCGGCAAACCCGACTCGCGCGACCTGGCCCTCGCCGATTTCTGCCAGGTCCTCTTGTGTTTGAATGAGTTTGTGTATGTAGAATAGGTATCTTCTGCATGTCGATTCCACGCTATTTCGCCCCCCCGCATGCTCTCTATTCCTCGCGCCGCGAATTCCTGAAACGCGCCGGCAACGGGGCCGGCCTGCTGGCCCTGGCGAGCCTCTTGGCGCAGGAAGGGGCTCTTGTCCCCGCGACCGCGGCGGGAGAGACTTACGTCAATCCCCTCGCGCCGCGGCGCGGGCACTTTCCTGCGCAGGCGAAGTCGGTCATCTGGCTTTTCATGAACGGCGGTCCCAGTCAGGTCGATACGTGGGACTACAAGCCCGATCTCGAAAAGCGCGACGGCAAGGAGCTCGAAGGGTTCGACAAGGACACCGGGTTTTTCACCGAGCAGGTGGGGCCGGTCATGAAGTCCCCCTTCAAGTTCACGCAGCACGGCCAGTGCGGGGCGTGGGTCTCCGAGATTTTTCCCGAGATGGCCCGGCACGTTGACAAGATGGCCTTCCTTCATTCGTGCCACACCGACTCGAATAACCATTCGCCGGCGCTGTTCAAGATCAACACCGGATCGACGCGGATGGGGTTCCCGTGCGTGGGATCGTGGGTCACGTACGGCCTGGGAACCGAAACGCAGAACCTGCCCGCGTTCGTCGTGATGTACGACACGCTGGGGCGCGGGATTCCCAAGGGGCACGCCCAGAACTGGGGAGGCGGGTTCCTGCCGAGCATCTACCAGGGGACCGCCCTCAAACCCCAGGGAGCGCCGCTCGACGACCTCGTCCGTCCGGCCGACATGTCCGACCCGCAGCAGCGGGCGCAGCTCGACTTATTGGCGCGCCTCAACCGACGGCAGCTCGAACAGACGCCGGGAGCCCCCGATCTGGCGGCCCGCATCGAATCGTTCGAGCTGGCCTACCGCATGCAGATGGCCGCGCCGGAAGCGATCGACCTTGCCCGCGAGAGCGAAGCCACGCAGAAGCTCTACGGTCTCGACAACCAGAAATGCACGCACTTCGCCCGGCAGTGCCTGATCGCCCGGCGGATGGTCGAGCGCGGCGTGCGGTTCGTGCAGATCTACTCCGGCGGCATGGATAACGAGCTGAGCTGGGACGGACATCAGAACATTCACAAGAACCACTCGGGGTTTGCGGCTGAAACCGACCGGCCGATCGCGGGGTTGCTCGCCGACCTCGAATCGCGCGGCCTGCTTGATTCAACTCTGGTAATCTGGGGCGGGGAATTCGGGCGGCTGCCGATCGTGCAGAAAGGTGGGACGGGGCGCGACCATAACCCCCATGCTTTCACCTACTGGATGGCGGGCGGCGGCGTAAAAGCGGGGACGATTTACGGCAAGACCGACGAAATCGGGCACAAGGCGGTCGAAAACCGGGTCAGTGTCCACGACCTGCACGCCACGATTCTGCACTTGCTGGGGCTTGACCACACGAAACTCACCTACCGCTTCAGTGGCCGCGATTTTCGCCTCACCGACGTCGCGGGGAACGTCGTCGATGACGTGATTGCATAACGAATCGCGAAGAGACAAGCCCCTTGCGCGTCGATTGCATCGAGCTTGCCTCGTCGCGACTGCGTCGCGTTACAGAATCCCCGGCCCCTTCACGTCGATTCCCTTGAGCATCATCTTGAGCTGTTCGACGTTGGGCGAGACCTCGAAGGCCGTGGCGCGGCTGACGTATTCTTTCGTCACGAAGTGATACAGGCTGTCGTTGAACATCTGCATCCCTTCCTCTTTTCCGATCCGCATGGCGTCGAAGAGCTTCTCGTCCTTCTCTTCGAGGATCAGCTTGCGGATCGTGGCGTTCATGATCATGATTTCGCAGATCGGAACGCGCTTGGGAGTGTCGACGATCGTGGGGAGCAGCTTCTGGGCGATGATGGCTTTGAGGTTGAACCCCATGCTGCTCCGCAGGGCGTGGTGCATCGCCCGCGGGAACAGGTCGAGAATACGGCCGATCGTCGAAGGGGCGCTGGAGGCGTGAATCGTCCCGTACACCAGGTGCCCCGTTTCGGCGGCGTGCATGGCGGTCTCGAACGTCTCCATATCGCGCATTTCGCCCACCAGCATGATGTCGGGGTCTTCGCGGACGGCGTGCTTCATGGCGATTTTGAAGTCCTTCACGTCCACGCCGATCTCGCGCTGGTTGATCAGCGCCTTGTCTTCGGTATAGACGAACTCGATCGGGTCTTCGATCGTCAGAATGTGCACGCGCTCCTGATGGTTGGTGTAGTCGAGCATCGAGGCGATCGTGGTGCTCTTGCCCGACCCGGTGACCCCCGCCAGAAGAACCATCCCCTGGTCGAAGTGTGTGAGCGTCTCCATCACCGGGGGGAGGTAAAGCCCCTCGAAGTTGGGGATCGAGCGTTCGACTTTACGCGACACCATGCCGGGATTGCCCATCTGGATGAGCAGGTTCACACGGAACCGCCACGGCTCCTTGACCCCCTTCTCGTTCTCGTATTCGACGACATGGGCGAAGTCGGCGCCCCCTTCGTCATAGAAGATTTCGAGCTGCCGCTCGTCCATCATCGGCAGAATCAGCCGCTTCATGTCCTCTTCGCCGATGGGGGGCATGTCAAGCTCGCGCAGCGTTCCGCGGACGCGGATCGTGGCCGGCTTGCCGACTTTCAGGTGCAGGTCCGAGCCCCCGAATTTGATCAAAGCCCGGAAGAGCTTGTTGACTTCGAGCTCCCCGCGCTTTTTCGTGAGACCCGAAACGCCGCCCGTTCGTTTGGGGGCTTCGGCTGTTGCTGCTGCAGACATCGTCGTACTCCGCTCGTATCGTCGTTTTGAGAACCGGGATGCGCGAAATCGCGTTTTCCTCGAAGTCTTTCGTTAAACCGCAAGCGGCCGTCCTGGCGAGTGCCTGCTCTCCGCCTGCTTCGAAATCGCCGTCGTCGGTCGCTTGCGGTTTCACGAGCGAACTCGCCTGTTCCTTTATGATATGCGGTTTCTGGGCGAATGGTAGCCCCACCGGGCGGATTGACGAATCTCTAACGTCAAATGACCGACGAACGACGAAGCCCGAATGACGAACAGGACGGCTTCCGTTGCGTCATTCGGGTTTCTTTCGACATTAGACATTCGTCATTGCGCCGAACCCCGTCATCCTCACCGGCACGCCCCGTTCGGCCAGGTACCGCTTCGTCTCGGGGATCGAGTACTCGCCGTAATGGAAGATGCTGGCCGCCAGGGCGGCGCTCGCCTTGCCCGTTGTCAGTGCCTGGTAGAGGTGCTCGGGCGAGCCGGCCCCGCCGCTGGCCACGACGGGAATCCCGACCGCCTCCGCGACCGCACGGGTGATTTCGAGGTCGTAGCCGTTTTTGGTGCCGTCGGCGTCCATCGAGGTCAGGACAATCTCCCCGGCTCCGAGCTCTTCCACGCGGCGCGCCCAGGAGAGGGCCTCCAGCCCGGTGGGAACCCGCCCCCCGTTGATGAACACCTCCCAGACTTCGACCCCGTTCTTGCGGACCCGCTTGGGGTCGATATTGACGACGATGCACTGGCTGCCGAATTTCAGGGCCGCCTCGCGGACGAAATCAGGGTTTTTGGCCGCAGCCGAGTTGATCGAGACCTTGTCGCACCCCGCCTTCAGCAGCGTGCGGATGTCGTCAAGGGTGCGAATGCCGCCCCCAACCGTGAGAGGCATGAAGATCACTTCCGCTGTCCGCCGCACCACGTCCAGCAGGATTTCGCGGTCTTCATGGCTGGCGGTAATGTCCAGAAAGACAAGCTCGTCGGCCCCTTCCTGTTCATACCGGGCCGCTACCTCGACGGGATCCCCTGCGTCCCGGAGGTTGAGAAAATTCGTCCCTTTCACAACCCGGCCGGCATGAACGTCGAGACAGGGGATGATGCGTTTGGCAAGCATGGAGTTGAATTTAACGCGGCCTGCGTGTGACCGTCAACGAGCTCGTCGACAGCGATTTCATATCTGAGATTTCGGATTTCGG
>JBLMWR010000238.1:0-3020 GCA_050257335.1 Deltaproteobacteria bacterium
ACGACTTCGACCAGGTTCGCGCCATTTACGACCACACCGTCTCGACCCTCAAGTACGACAAGAGCGGCACCGGATGGGGACGCGGTGATATCGCGTACGCCTGCGACTCCAAGCGCGGCAATTGCACCGACTTCCACGCCGTCTTCATCGGCTTGTGTCGGGCCCGCGGAATCCCGGCCCGCTTCGAGATCGGTTTCTCGCTGCCGACCGACAAGCCCACCGGCGAAATAAGCGGCTATCACTGCTGGGCGGATTGCCACGTCGCAAGCTACGGCTGGATCCCCGTCGATTGCTCGGAAGCCCAGAAACATCCCGAGCAGCGCGAGTATTTCTTCGGCGCCCACGACGAAAACCGTATCGCGTTTTCCTCGGGTCGCGACGTGCGGCTCAATCCGCCACAACGGGGAGAGCGCTTGAATTTTTTCGTATATCCCTACGCCGAGGTGGATGGGAAGCCGCACGAAAAGATTGACCGCAAAGTGGGATACGAGGATCTCGAGTAAAGCAGTCAGTCCGGCGCGCCAGGATGGTCGCCGGGCGTGGCTCGCGCGGCTGGCGTCGGAACGAGCGAAACCGTTGATTTTTGGCGTTTTGCTCCGGCGCATCACCCCGTCTGCGGAACGGCGGAGTTTGTCATGGCTTGGAGGTTGATCCGGCGAGGAACGCACGGACCGCATCTCGCGGAGAGATGACTGCAATAGCGAGGCAGCCGACGCGATGTCCGATATCCGCAGTCCGAGGTTACTGTATGTCAAAGGAGCCCTGTTCCTGTTCCTCGGGCTGCTCTCGGCCGGGTTGCTGCTCGCCGAGCATGCGAGCTGGAAATTCGCGGCCCTGCTGGCTCTCGCCATCTGGTCCTTCGCCCGGGCGTACTATTTTGTATTCTACGTCATCCAGCATTACATCGATCCGGAATTCAAGTTCTCCGGCCTGTTGGCGTTCGCCCAATATCTGCGCCATCGGCGAAGACCGGAAGAAAAGCCAGACGAAGGGCCGTAAAATCCCCCGCTCCACCCGACTTTTCCTCAAGCCCTCAGCCCGAAACGGCTGAATTGACAAGAAGACACTCCTGTAGCCGGGTCACTCCGTGACACGGCGGTATCGGCGTGCAATGGCGTATCGGGGCATGAGCTGCAATTTTACGGTCAAGCGCCGCGAAGCACGGTGGACGCCGACGCGTAATTCTCGCGGTTGAAATGCAACCATCGCCGGTTCCCGTCCGGCCACGGAGTGACCGGACTGAACGACGCGTCTTATTGACACTTCAGGGGTTGTTGATATGATAAGAGCGTAGCCTTCCAAGCAACGTCCAGAACGTCCCACCCAAAAATCGCAAGCTTGCTCCAGGTTCCCGCCTTCGTGCATTGCGATTGTTGCAACCTGCTGCGAATCAAAAAGATAGCCAGGGAGAACTGCCGGCCATGCTGACCATCCTCGGAAATCAGCCCCGTGGCGAGAAGAACCGGTTCTGCGACGGTCTGCGCCGCCGCGAATTTCTGAAAATCGGCGGCCTGGCGCTGGGTGGGTTGTCGTTGCCGCAAATCCTGCGGGCCGAAAACGCGGCGGGGGTCAATAACTCCCACAAGGGGATCATCATGATCTTCCTGCCGGGCGGCCCGCCGCACCAGGACATGTGGGACATCAAGACCGACGCGCCGGCCGAAATCCGGGGCGAGTTCAACCCTATCGCCACGAGCGTTCCCGGGATCGAAATCTGCGAGTTGTTCCCCCGCATCGCCTCGACGATGAAGAAGTTCGTCCCGATCCGCTCGATTGTCGGGTGCGACGGCAATCACTTTGCGTACCAGTGCCTGACCGGTTGGCGTCAGCGCGACCGGCAGCCTCAAGGCGGGTATCCGTCTCTCGGCTCAGTGCTTTCCAAAGTCTATGGGCCGGTCGATCCCTCCGTGCCGCCATTCATCGGACTGTCGCCGAAGATGGGGCACATGCCCTGGGCCGATAACGGCACGCCTGGTTTCCTCGGCGTGGCTCATGCCCCCTTCACGCCGAACTCGGAAGGAAAAGACGACCTGGTGCTCAACGGCATCACACTCGACCGGCTCGGCGACCGCCGCGAAGTCCTCACTTCGCTCGACCGCTTCCGCCGCGACGCCGACGCGTCGGGGCAGATCTCGGGGGCCGACGCCTTCACTCAGCAGGCGTTCGGCGTTCTCACGTCGAGCAAACTGGCCGACGCGCTGAACCTCGACAAGGAAGACCAGAAGCTCCGCGACCGCTACGGGCGCGGGGTGAACCAATTGCGCGACGACGGCGGACCGCGGCTCATCGACAACTTCCTCGTCGCCCGCCGGCTGATTTCCGCCGGCGCGCGGTGCGTGACGCTCGCCTTCAGCCGCTGGGACTGGCACGGCGCCAATTTCAAGCAGGGGCGGGAAGACATGCCGCTTCTCGACTCGGGCGTGGCGACGCTCGTCGAGGACCTCGAGAACTGCGGGATGCTCGACGACGTGACGGTTGTCGTTTGGGGCGAATTCGGCCGGACTCCCAAGATCAACACCGGCGCCGGCCGCGACCACTGGCCGCAGGTCTCGTGCGCCTTGCTCGCCGGCGGCGGGATGAAGACCGGGCATGTAATCGGCTCAACGAACCGCCTCGGCGAATACGCCGTCGACCGCCCCGTGCATTTCCAGGAAGTCTTCGCCACGCTCTACAAGAACCTGGGGATCGACGTCGATCACCTGACCCTGCGCGATCTGCAGGGCCGCCCGCAGTATCTGGTCGACCACAACACCTATCGCCCGATGCCCGAGCTGGTGTAAAACCGTCGTCTGGCTCCGCGAGACGACTGCATTGCTGGCGGCTCGCTGACGAGAGCTGTCGTTCGCACACGCCGTGGCGATTGCGTCGCGCCGTGCCTCATTTCCCGTCCTGCTCCGCGTTAGCCTAACTTCCCCAACTCGCGACGCAAGTCCTTGGCTGCCAAGGGCAGCCCCCTCATTTTTCCACTACATTTGGTTTTGGATTATTCTGGTGGGGTGGTGATCCGCATTCGGGTCGGG
>JBLMWR010000239.1:0-4108 GCA_050257335.1 Deltaproteobacteria bacterium
GCCTGCCGCAACGCTCCCGGCAGGTCGGCGAGGTCCACGCGCTGCAGAAATTTGTCTTCATCCGGCTGGCGGATGATGCGGAAGTCTCCCACGACGATGACCGCCAGGTATCCCGTTTGCAGCCGCGCCCGCTCGACCTCGAAGCCTTCCAGCGCAAAGGGCTCGCCGACCGGGGGTAAATCATCCGACCGCACCGTCCACTTCAGTTCCACCGGTCCGGCCGTCGGCTTTTTGAGCTGGACGACGATCTGGTGGGGATTGGCCGGGTCGCTCCGGTGATCGCGCAGCTCCTGTCCTTCCAGCCGCAACAGCTCGTATCCGTCCGGCAGCGAGACGCGGATTTCGTCGAACGTCCCCTGCTGGCCGAGCGACTGAATCAACTGCGCGGCTTCCAGCGTGGCCGCTTCGCCGTCCACCAGCGTGGCGATGACCGAGGTCGTCACCTCCAGGGCGGTCGCGGCGCCGTTCAATTCGGGCAGCGCCTGCCACGACACGTCGAGGCGCGATCCCAGCCCGATCACTTCAACTTCGGTTTCCTGGCCGGTCGTCTTCGTCGAAAGGTAGGCACGTTCGGGCGCTTTGGCGGCGACGCGCGGCGCGGCGACGCGCAATTTGAGCCCGCTGACGACGGTCGGGGGCAGCGACAACTGCACGCGCCGCTGGGCCGCCTGCTTGCGCAGCGGGATCGACAGCGACAGCTTCAACTGGTGCGTCCCCTTTCCCTTGATCCACCACGTGTACCCCTCGTCGGGGTGCCACGGGGCGGGAACAGCCAGGCCCTTTCCGCTGTACACGGCGGGGGCCCGCAGCGTGCCTTCCGCCATCAGCAGCGGGACGCGGACCCAGGAATTCTCGGCGGCGACCTCGAGGTCGATCTGCGCCGTCAAATATGCCCGCTCGTCGTCGGCCCGGCCGTCGAACGAGAGCCCGGCCACGGTGACTCCCGGAGGCCCACGCCCGGTTTGCGCGTCGCGCTCTTCGAGCCATTTCAGAAATTCGTCCAATCGCGCCTTGTCGGGGACAAAGACCGGCCGGCCGTCAGGACCTTCCAGATAGCGAATGTCGAACGGTCCGGGCGGAACGGAGGGCGGGGCGCTGGTCGTCGCCGGCGCCCGGGTTTCAGCGGCGGACTTGTCAGCCGCTTCTCCGGCCGGTGCTGCAGGTGCATCGCCCGAGACCGGTTCCTGGGCGGCGCACAGCCCCGCCGCGAGCCACAACCCGGCCGCCAGCAGCCAGCACACAAGCCTGGCGCACAGCGCAGCCGTTCGCATTCCGGAAGGTACGGGGGACATCGACTTTAATCATAATCGGCGCGTGACCCCCGCGGAAGCTTATCCCTGCGACCGCAGAGAGAAAGGTCGCCCGCGTCGCTCGGTGTATCCACATAACCGTCGCGGACTGCAAGCAGCGTTCTCCCTCCCCCCTCAAGGGGGAAGGAATTGAATGGCAACCCTGCACCACTCATTGACGGATGCTCCCGGCGCAAAATGCGCCGCGCGCCGTGCGACAACGCCGTCAATTGCCCCGTCTGTAGGGGTCGGATCGAAACGGTTCAGCTTGCCTCGACGTTGCCGGAAAGCAACACGCTCAGTTCGTCGTGAATTCCCGTTCCGTTGCTGCTGAGCAGATCGGGAACTTGGATGTCAAGGGGCCGGCCGCTCAGGGTCGTCACGCGCCCGCCAGCCTCGGCGACGAGCAGCGCTCCCGCGGCGACATCCCAGGGCTTCAGGCTCGTCGACCAGAAGGCATCCAGCCGCCCGGCTGCGATATACGCCAGATTCAATGCCGCCGACCCTGACCGGTGAATTGTCTGGGCGAAGGGAAGGACCTTCAGGAAGCGCCGGATGGGAAGGCTGTCGGGGGTCACTCCCGGCGGGAAGCTGGCGATGACCATGGCGCGGTCGAGCCGGTCGAAGCGGCTGACGCGAATCGGCCGGCCATCGAGCGTGGCCCCCGCCCCCTTGCGGGCGGCGAACAGCTCCTTGCGCGTGGGATCGTAAATCACGCCCACGACCAGTTCGCCGCGGCGTTCCAGACCGATCGAAACGGCGTAATAGGGAAAGCGGTGCACGTAATTCGACGTGCCGTCCAGCGGGTCGATGATCCAGCGGTACTCCGATTCGAGGGGCCCGGTCCGCAACCCTTCTTCACCGACAAACCCGTGATCGGGAAAGCGTTCGTGCAGGACCCCGTGAATCGCCTCCTGCGAGGCGAGGTCGGCCTCGGTGACGAGGTCGGCCGGGCCCTTCTCGCTGATGGTGAACCGGCCGGCCCAGTCCTGAAGGATTCGGCCGGCGGTCCGGGCGGCTTTTTCGGCAACCGTCAGAAAGTCGATGGTCGGCAAGCTCACCTCGCGGGACGGTACATGGCCGCCCGATGCACCGGCTCATGAAAGGGCGCCGCCGGCGCCTGGATCGCAGCCACATAGCTCAGCCAGCGCAGGTCGACATCGGGGTTGGCGGCGAGCAGCCTTTCGTGGAGCGATCCCGGGTTCGGATTCGTTCGCAGCTCGTGGATATAGTTCAGCAGCACCTGCCGGGTGTCCGGCGAGGCATGTAACATATAGTGTACCCAACCCCACGCTTCGCGGTAGTCGGGGCGCTTCATGTGTTCCACCTTTTCGAGCGTTTCCAGGCGGTCGAGGTCGGGACGCCAGCCGTTGTGCACGGCCGTCGCCAGGAGTTGCGCATGCTCGAGGTTGACCCCGCCCGGTCTGGCCCCCGCGACTTCGAAGTACTCCGCCAGCCCCTCGTCCAGCCACAGCGGCACCCCGTCGAGACAGGCGTGCAGCAGGCCGTGCGTGAATTCGTGTCGCAGATCCTCCTGAATCCGATCCCCCCACCACGTATAGACCGCCAGCTCCTTTCCGGGAGTCTGGATGAAATAGGCGCGGCGCGGCGGATACCCCGGGAACGTCGCCCTCAGGTATTGCGTATATTCCAGCTCGTTCGAGAACAGGTAGACCATGACAGTCTTGGAACCGAGCGGCAGTTCCAGTTCTTCGGAAACCTGCCGGCGAAGCGCTTTCAGGTCTTCGATCAAAGGGTGATCCGGGGGCATCTTGAAATCGCTGACGATCAGGAGCTGGTCGGAGCGGATCGAATTCTTCGCAGGCAGCCCCACTTTCGCCGGCCGGGCCGCGGCGCATGAGAGCCCCAGCCCGGCGAAGGTCCCTCCCAGGGCGCGCAGCATCAGCCGCCGCGACAGCCGTCGTCCGCCTGTCGCGTCAACGCCGACAGATTGTCGTGCCGAATCATTCATTACGACACTGCCCTCCCGCGCCTCTGATTGCCCGAGATCTTCTCCTGCGAGAGCCGCGCGATGCGCCGCCACCACCACTTCCATTCCCCCTGGAACGCATCCGCCAGATACCATTTCAGGAATCGCAGGCGATCGGTGTTGCCGGGGAGGTTGACCAGCATTGCGCTGACGTTGATCCGCGCCAGGTTTTGCGCCGCACGGCGGGCAGGCAGGCGTCCCCAGACGCGCACCCCCTCGAGATCGAGGAACCAGATCCGCGGATCGGCCGGATCGCGCGACACCAGCAGGTTCGCGAACTTCAGATCGCGGTGATCGAAGCCCGATTCGTGCAGCCGCCGCATCTGCAGCGCCAGCCGGCCCAGATGTCTGGTCAGCCAGTCGCGCTGCCGGCCGGCGTTCATCGCTGGCCAGTGGACGTCGAAGAACTCCGGCAGACCGATGCTGTCGGGGACCGCTTCGGTGAGCAGGTAGCAGCGCCGGGACGCCCAATCGCCGCGTTCGACGAACAGGAGCGGGCGCGGCGTGTCGATTCCCCGCCGCAAGAGAGCATGCCCCACCTCCCAGCTCCGGCGGACCGGTGAGAATCGAAAGGAGGCCAGGCAGCGACGCCACAGGCTCGGGCGCTGCTCGACACATTTGAGAAAGCCGGCGGCGCACGGAGCACCCGCGGCGGCCGGAAGTCGGACTTCGCCGACCCGGTGCTTCGCCGTCTGTTTGTGCCATCGCACCCGCTCTTCACGGAACAGCCGTTCCGGATCGTCGCGCACCGCCTCCAGCCACGCCACGTCCAGCGTTGCCAGGCCGCGACAGGCGACGGGACCCGAATCGCGCCGGCGGACATGCCGGT
>JBLMWR010000240.1:0-5267 GCA_050257335.1 Deltaproteobacteria bacterium
ATACGGCTGGCTGGGTCGGGGAGTCGAAAAGCTGGGACCGGCGGTGAGCGGCCTGTTCGTGGGAGGGACTGATTCGCCGCGGGCTCTCAAAGGCCCTTCCGGTCGGGCCGTCAGCCTCCGCTCGCTGGCCGACTATGAACTAAAGGTCGCCGGCGGCCCCGACCCGACCGGCCGCCGCCGCGTCGTCGAAAGCTTCGCCGCCAGCGACGATGCCCGGCCCGGCGACCTGGCCGACCTTGTGAAGCAGGCCGCGCGGGAAACTTATCGTTCGGCCGCGCGGCTGCGGGAAGTCGCCGGCAACTACGACACGCCGGTGACTTACCCGGCGACGGGGCTTGCCGGGCGGCTCAAGTTGATCGCCCAACTCATCGCCGCCGGCGTCCCCGAGCGGATCTACTACACCTCCCTGGCGGGCTTCGACACGCATTCCGACCAGGCGAAACAGCACAGCGATCTGCTGGCGGAGCTGTCGGGCGCGATCGCCGCCTTCCACGAAGACATGACGCACCACGGCCAGCAGAAACGGGTGCTGACAGTCACCTTCTCGGAATTCGGCCGGCGGGTGAAGGAGAACGCGTCGCAGGGGACCGATCACGGCGCGGCGTCGCAGATGTTCATCGCGGGCGAGGCTGTCCGCACTGGCCCGATCGGCGCTCACCCGAGCCTGGCGGACCTCGACGACGGCGACCTCAGATTCCACACCGACTTCCGCAGCGTCTACGCCACGCTTCTCGACCAGTGGCTGAACGTCCCGAGTGCCGAGATGCTGGGGAACAAGTACCCCGCGCTCGAGTTGCTGAAGGGCAGCCCAAAGAGCTGAGTACAACGGCGTAAGGTACGCCTGACACCGATCCTGTCTTCGGTCCGCCCAGGGCGCGCGATCCGCGCCTCGCTTCGATCAATGATCTTCCCGTCCGGCAGGCCAGCCACCGTGCAGCACCTGCGAGCATGTCCAGTTTCTACAATCCGCTATCGCGCCGCTGCGTGCGGTTCGGCGATTCAACACTACTGGCGACAGATTCAATGAAGTTTGCCCAGTCCGAAACCCATACGGTCGGGTAGTCATCCGCGGGAGGCGCCTGCGAGGGGTTATACCAGATGACATTCATGCCAGCACCGCGCGCGCCTTTCACGTCGTTGTGGTAGTCGTCGCCGGTAAACCAGACCTCCCGCGGGTGCAGACCGAGGCGGGCCGCCGCCGCGTCGAAAATAGCGGGATGTGGCTTCTGGAACCCGTAATCAGCGCTCGACATGACGAACTGAAATGCATTACCGAATCCGTGCCGCGCCAGTTCGCACTCCAGAACCTGCGCGCTGAACATTGCATTGCTGACGATGCCGGTCGGAATATTGAGCCTGGTAAGCCGGTCCAGCACGGAGGCAATGCCCGGCTGCGGTTCCATGACCGCCGACGTTTTCCAGAATTCGAGTTCCGCGTCTGCCAGCGAGATACTGTGATCGACGAAGAATCGCTCAACGATCAGGCGCAACCACGCCTGAAACGGAAACTCAGTGATTTCGGAATCCCGTTTCGCACGGATCTCAGACAGCAGCCCCATCGAAGACGCCTGGGCACTCTCCCGATCAATTCCCGGTCGCAATCTGAAACGGCCAAAAAGCTGCGTGATGCCGAGCATCGGCTGGTAATCAACCTCGCGCAGAATCGTGCCCCCCAGATCGAAGAGCATGCCTTTCGGCGCTGGAAGGAAAGCGACCATGGAACCAGGCTCAAGGAGAACGCCTGCTTGAAATAAAGATCAGTGATCCTCTTCGACTGTTCGACTCTTTCGCCCCCATCCTGACGGGCAGGTTGGAAAACCTGCCCCACGGGGGCTTACTCGTCGTAGATCGACGGGGGGCGGCGGTAGCGGTAGACGGTGGGGCGGCGGGTGTTGTGAAGGGTGGCTTCCACCGGGGGACGGAGCTGGTGGGCGCGGCCGAGGAGCCAGGCGACGGCGAAACCGGCGACGAACCCGCCGACATGGGCCCACCAGGCGACTCCGCCGCTCTGCCCCGCAGTGATCGAGAACGTCCCCTGGAAGAACTGCAGCGCGAACCAGATCACCAGGAACACCGGGGCCGGGATCACCATCACTTGCAGAAAGAAAATGATGGGGACGAGGGTCAGGACGTTGGCGCGGGGGTAGAGATAGAGATAGGCCCCCATCACGCCGGCGATCGCCCCGCTGGCGCCGATCGTGGGCATGGTGGACGACGCATTGAGCATCAGATGCGCGAAGCTCGCCGCGACGCCGCACCCGAGATAGAAAACCAGGTACCCGAAATGGCCGAAACGGTCTTCGACGTTGTCGCCGAAGATGTGCAGGAACCACATGTTCCCGAGAAAGTGCATCCAGCCGCCGTGCAGAAAGATGCAGGTGAAAAGCGTGAGCCAAGGCGAGATGGGAGGGGGAGGCAATTCCCGTTCGACGATTTGTCGCTGGGGTTCTCCGAACGGCCCGCGCCCGATCACCTCCTGTCGCACCTTGATCGTCGCATCGGGATGAAACACCCGCGCCGGAATCAGTCCCAGGCCCTCGACGATGTCGTCTTCCTGATCCGTCTGGTCAGCCAACTGCGCCAGAAAAACGAGGCCGCAGGCCGCGATCAGCAGATAGTTGCAAATCGGAAACGTCCGCGACGGGATGTTGTCTCGCAAGGGAATCATGCGGGCATTGTACGCTGCAGCCGGCGTCGCGAACAGGAGAATGGCGCTGCCGTTTTCTTCACCGCTTCTGACGACGGCTCGGAACGAATTGCACGTCAGGGGCAGTTGGGGAGACCCCCGGTCGGGGAGAGTGGCTCGGTCATGGAGTGCCCGGACTACGAGGGCTTTGCCCGTGAAATCGGGACTGCAAACGATATACTACCCGGTTCGTGCAATACCCCTTGATGGAGTCTGACATGGTGGGAGAATCGAAAGGCTGCTCGCGGACTCGTCCGGTAGTCGCCGGGATGCGGGCGGCCGTTGCTTCGGCGCATCCGCTGGCGTCGGCGGCGGGCGTGGACATGCTCAAAGCGGGCGGACACGCCGTCGACGCCGTCGTCGCCATGGCCGCCGCCCTGGGAGTGGTCGAACCGTACATGAGCGGCGTCGGGGGAGTGGGGTTTCTGCTGCTTCATGAAGCGCGAGGGACGACGCGGGTCCTCAATTTCTGCGGCAACACGCCGGCCCGGGGGACCCCCGACCAGTTCACGTATGAAACCAGGGAACGGGGCATCCGTGCTCCGCTCATTCCGGGGAACGCCGCCGGCTGGTTTGAGGCGCTGCGACAATACGGCCGGCTCCCCGTGGCGAACGTTTTTGCGCCGGCGATCGAGCATGCCGAACGGGGCTTCCCGCTGCACCCGTTCAACGTCGATCTCATCCGCAGTTCGCTACCGCGGTTGAACCCTGCGGGGCGGGCCATTTACGAACAGGTCCCGCTGCGAATCGGCGCGGTCCTCAAGCAGCCCGAACTGGGGCGGTCGTTGCGATGTCTGGCGGAGCAGGGGCCCGATTATTTCTACCGCGGCGAACTGGCCGAGCACATCGACCGGTTCATGCGCGACGAAGGGGGGTTGATCACCGGCGACGACCTGGCGGGATACCGTCCCGACTGGGAGACGCCAATCGACGTGACGTACCGGGGACACACGGTCAAGACGTGCCCGCCGAACAACGAAGGGTTTCAAATCCTGCAGACGCTGAAACTGCTCGAAGGCTTCGACCTGGCTCGTCTCGGGCACAACTCGAGCGACTATATTCACCTTCTCAGCGAAACGGTCAAGCTCGCCGTCGCCGACCGCATCCGCTGGGCCGGGGATCCGAAGTTTTCTCCTGTCCCGCTCGACCGGTTGCTGAGCGACCCCTACATTGCCGAGCGGCGGAAACTGATCAACCACCAGAGCGCCTCGCGAAGCGAAGGTGAGCGGTGGCGCGGCACACCGACCGTGCCGCCCGTTCGGCCGGGAAGCATCGACGGCTTGACGACGCATCTTTCGGCAGTGGACGAAGAAGGAAACGTCGCCAGCATCACGCAGTCGCTGGGCCACGGTTTCGGGTCGGGGATGTTCGTCCCCGGCACGGGGGTGGCGCTGAACAGTTTCGCCTACTGGTGCGAAATTGACCCGGCCTGTCCCACTCCGAACCTGATGGCTCCCGGAAAGCGATGGGCGGCGTGCATGGCGCCGGTACAGGTCTTCCGTGAAGGCGGCAAAAAGTTCTGGTTCTCGATCGCCACCCCGGGGAGCTACGGGATCCTGCACACGACCGTGCAGATGCTCCTCAACATCGTCGAGTTCGGGGCCGATTGCCAGGCCGCGATCGAAGCCCCCCGCTTCCGCCTGTACGAAGAGACCCGCATGCAGATCGAATCGCGCGTCCGCTCCGACGTGCTGCGCGATCTCAGCCGCCGCGGTCATCAGCTCGAAATCGTGGGAGACTTCAATTATGTCGTCGGCGGCGGGCAGTCGGTGATGATCGACCCCGAAAGCGGCGCGCGGCTGGCAGGGGCCGACCCCCGCCGCGACGGTTACGCGCTCGCCTATTGATAACTTTGCACGCTCGGCGCCTCAACCCCACGGGCCGCGCCCGTAGCGGCGCGGCGGCCATCAGCGCGTGCCGTAGGCCGGCCTTCCGGGCCGGCAACCTGCAACTTCGCGATGGGTTCGGCCGTCTCACGCGGCTCCGGTCGGGGGGAGAGAGCCGCCGCTTGCCGTCGAGCGAATCCATCGTCCGGCCTGGAAGGCCGGCCTGCATCGCGTCAGCCCTGCTCGATGGTGCACCCCGCGCGGCGCTTCGTCGGTCCGGCACCTTGTCGGCGAAATCCGGGGGAACTATAATCCCGGCCGGTTTTTGGTCTTTTAAGTCGAAAGATAATTCCGTCGGGCTTCGAACCCGTCAACTGGTGGAATTGGTCCCGTCCGGCGCATGCTGTCAGCCTCGACAGGCTGACCTACACAAAGGAGCGTAAATCGTGGCAGCGGTCCGAGTTGGAATTAACGGTTTTGGCAGAATCGGTCGTATCGTATTCCGCGTCATGGCATCGCGTCCGCAGGAGTTCGACGTGGCCGCCATCAATGACCTGGGAAGTCCCGAGGCACTCGCCATGCTGTTGAAATATGACAGCGTGCAGGGACGATTCAAAGGGACCGTGGAAGCCTCCAAGGACGGCTTGATCGTCAACGGCAAGCGGATTCGGATCTGTGCCGAGAAAGACCCCCGCAATCTCCCGTGGAAGGCCGAAGGAGTCGAGGTCGCGGTCGAATCGACCGGGTTCTTTACG
>JBLMWR010000241.1:0-4336 GCA_050257335.1 Deltaproteobacteria bacterium
CGACAGGTTCTCGGCCGCCGGAGACCTGTTGAGCGCGGCCACAAGACCGAGCCCAACCGCTTCATCGTCCGTCCGCTGGTACGCCCGGAGCAGAATCGGCAGCGCCAGCGGCCCGGCGGCGGAAAGCGATTTGCTCAATTCCCGCAGTTGCTGGATGCCCAGCGGCGCGTCGGCCAACGCCCGGGCGGCGGCCAGAAGCACGAGCGGCGGCGTTTCGACTTTCACGTGATCGATCAGAAGCGCGAACGCGGCGTCATCCACCGCTCTCAGTCGCCGCGCCACCGCCGCCAGCGCTTCGATTCGCAGGTCGCTCGCCGCCTCTTTGTTGCGGGCCGTCACCAGAACCGCCTCGTCGAACCTCTCCAGTTTTCGTTCGTTGACAATGCCGATCACCTGCCGGATCTCGGCGGGAGAAGCGCCAAGCAATGTCCGCTGAATCGCCGCGAGCCAAAACTCAGGCAGTTCGGGGACCGGTGCCCGGCAGATGACTTCCCACAAGAGGAGCCGCACGGGCGGGCTCGTTTTGTCGCCGGCGAGCGCCTCGGCGATCAACTGCTGTATCGTCGGATCCGCGGCCTGGGCCAACAGCGTGCCACGAAGGAGCGACAGATGCTCCTCGGACGGCTTGTCTTCCTGCAGCCACCCGCGCAGCAGTCTGACGAGCTCGGTCGCCCATCCCTTGCGGGAGCTGATTACCGCCAGCGCCGCATTCCGCAACTGTGGATCGTCCGTGTCCAGCAGCGGCGTCACCTCTTCGCGGGTGAGATTTCCGTCGTCCATCTGGTCGAGGGCGATCAGCGCCACCCGGCGAATCTGCGGGTTGGGATCCTGGAGGAGCGGCAACGTCTCGCGGCGATCGTTGATCTGAATCAGCCCGAAGATCAGGGCGTGTTCGAGCGTCCGGTCAGTGACGTTTTTCGCCAGCGACTCGAACAGCGCCGCCACGGCCGGTGCACGATAAGTGGACCAGAACGGCGATTTCCAGGGCCGGCACAATCGCCCCAGAGCCGTCGCCGCCTCCCGCCGCAGCGGCGGACTGCCGCTGACGACCCACTCGTGGAGCGCGGCGAATTCGTGGGCGACCAGCGTCGGCTCGTCAGCCGTTTCGCGCATTCCCAGTCCCCGCGCAAAGACGATCCGATCGCCTTCGTTGGCGCGACGCAGAATGGCGCGCAAGATGCCGCTGTCATTCTCCAGGTCAAGATTCGCCAGTGCCGCGATTGCCCGCCCGCGCGATTCCGCCGAAAACCCGGTCTCCGCCGGCCGTAAAGGGCCGCCGACGACCTGGCCCAATGCCGCAACCGCCTGACGCCCCCCGCCGGCGAGGATTTCCACGGCCTGTTGCCGAACCCGCTGGCGCGAGTCGTCGAGGTAACCCACCAGGTCGCCGACCGGACGGTCGGACAGATGCAGCGCCACTCCCCATTGATCTGCGCCGCGTTTCATCCCCTTTTTGCGGACGCGATAAATCGCACCCAGCATGTCCGGCCTGGCGATTTCCGACACCGGGCAGCCGATCCGGAACCAGCCGCCGGTGTTAATGACGAGCAGGCTCCCGTCGGCGTCTTCCAGAACGTCGGTCGGATGGAAATCCTTGTCCTCCGACGAGAGGAACTCTTCCTCGCGCGAGGTGAACGTCGAGCCGCTCCGCTCCAGGATCGAGCGGATCACTTTGTGCCGGTTGAAGAAACTGATGAACAGGCTGTTCCGGTACTCGGGACCGAAAGCCTCGGAGCGGTAACGGGTCATCCCGGCCACCGCCACATGGCCGAGTTCTTTGACGGGGGGCAAGAGGTCGCCGGTTCGTTTGAACTCGGCGATGCACTGTTCCTGATCGGCCCGTGGATAAACGCCCCCCTCGACCCAGTGCACCAGGCAATCCTGCCGGGGGTTGCCGTGCAGGATGTTCACCGTCCCCAGCATCTCTCCCTCTTCGGTGAAGTCGATCTCGACGGGATTATCGAAACCGCCGCCGCAAACGCGTTCGAACCCGCTTCCGTCGGTCCGGAACCGGAAGATCCCGCCGGCGAGCCCCTGGTCGATCTTGCCGTCCGCCAGCGTCACCTTGTGTCCGTGCCGGCCGTCGCACAGATAGAGCCAGCCGTCGGGCCCGAGAAAAGGCCCGTGAATGTCGGCGGCATTCCCGTTCGAGCCGAACCCGGTGACGATCTCGGTCCGCCTGTCGCACGCGCCGTCGCCGTCGGTGTCTTCCAGCTTCCAGACGCTCGGCGGCGAGGCGGTCTAGACCGCCCCGCGATACGGCAACACCCCCTGAGGCATGACGAGCTTGTCTGCGAACATCGTTCGCTTGTCGAACCTGCCGTCGCCGTCGGTGTCTTCGATGACGACGATCCGATGCGGCGGATTCTTGAGGAGTTTCTCAAAGGGCTCGTTGGCCCCCGATGAATCGACGACAAACAGCCGCCCGCGCTCGTCGAAGCAGGCCATGACGGGGCGTTCTACCACAGGCGGCCCGGCGGCGACTTCGATCTCGAAGCCGTCGGGAACGGTGGGGAGCGGCGGCGCGGCGTTGCCTGCACGCAGGTGAACGAAGAGCAGTGCAAGAGTTGTCACCACGATCACCCGGGTCATGGCATGCTCCTGTAGGATGGACTTCCAGGCCCGTCCGTCCCATACGATTTGTTGATTGATTGAATAGCCGCTTACTTCCACCCGATTGCGCGTTCATTATTCGTGCACGGGCTTGGAAGCCCATGCTACTGCTTCCCGATGCAATACAAATTCTTGTCGGTCCGCAACAGGATCTGGCCGTTGTGGACGGCCGGCGAAGCGTTGGTGCGGCTGCCGTCGTCGTCGAATTTGTTGTGAGCCAGCAATTCGAACGTCGGCTTCGCCGCGACCATGTATGTGCCGTTCCGTTGCGAAACGACGTACAGCTTGCCGTCGGCGAGGACAGGAGACGACCAGATCGTTCCCGAGCCAGGCTCGAGCCGGGTCTGAAAGACGGTCTCTCCCGTCGCGGCGTTCTGGCAGCAGACGGTCCCGCCGCCGTCGGCGAACCAGTACAGATGGCCGTCGAGATAAATCGGCGAGCCGACGTTCGAGCCCTTGTTCTGCCGCCAGATCTCGTGCGAGGCCGTGACATCTCCCGATCCGCCGACGCGCACCGCGAGCGACGTGTGACCGCCGCCAATCGCATACACCACGTCGCCATGGGCCACAACGCTCGGGCAGACGTAGCGATGAACGCCGTCAGCCTCCCACAGCGGCTTGCCGTCGTCGGGGCTGAAGCTCTTGATCCGGTCCTGAACGCTCACAACCAGCTCGGTTCGCTCCTTCCCTGCGACGATGAGCGGCGTATTCCACGAACCGTTGATCCCCTTCGCCCGCCACACTTCGGCGCCGGTCAGCTTGTCGAGGGCCACAAGAGAGCCGCTTTCGACGCTGGCGTTGACGATCAGGAACTTGCCGTACAGGATCGGCGAGCATCCCGACCCCCAGCCGTTGATTCCCTCGCCGACGCTGACGTGCCACAGGTCTTTGCCATCGAGGTCGAAGCAATACACTCCCGACCTGCCGAAGAAGACGTACAGACGCTGGCCGTCGGTCGTCGGCGTGCTGGCGGCGTACCCGTGATACGCACCTTCCCCCTGGTACTGATGTTCGGGGAGTTTGGGTTCGAAGGTCCTGCTCCACGCGACCTTGCCGGTGGCCCGGTCGAAACAGAGCAGGTGCCGGCGGAGGTCTTTCTGCTCGCCGACGTTGCCTTCCAACCCGTATCCCGAGTAGCAGGTCAGGAACACCTTGTCGCCGAGCGCGATCGGAGACGAAGCGCCGGGCCCGGGAAGTTCGGCCTTCCAGGCGATATTCTCGGTGGACGACCACTTGACCGGCAATCCTTTTTCGTCGCTGGCCCCCAAGCCCCCGGGTCCGCGAAACTGCGTCCAATCGCCGGCGAAGCCTGCCGTCGAGAACAGGGCGAGAAGCAGTCCTGCGGTCGCGACTCGCAGAAAGATCGCGCGACTTTCGAAAACGGTGCGTGAACTCACGAGACCAACCAGTCGCATGGTATGTTCCTCGGCGTGTGCGGTGGCTCAAGCTGACTGGAGTTTAGCCGATGTGCGGTTGAGGAACCACAGAGGCGTGACGCGGCGCAGGGCGATGCACGGGCTCGCGCCAGCGAGCCGCGGGGTTTGTCCCCCCGGTGTCCGGGTGAACTACCTGATGCGCGACGACTTCGAAACAGGACACTGGAGAGCCGTCGCCCGCGACGACATCGCCGGTCAAGGGCGGGAATCGTCATTGATCACACGCAAGGCCTCGGCCGCCGCTTCGCGCACCGTGATGAAATCATCGTCAAGCAGTTCGCTGTGTC
>JBLMWR010000242.1:0-2580 GCA_050257335.1 Deltaproteobacteria bacterium
GTCGACCAGGCGCTCAACAAGATCGACTTCACCCCTCTGGCCGGCTCGATCGTGTTCGTCGAGGAAAAATACATCGACTGCGTCGACAAGGGATACATCATCGGCTCGATCCGCCACAAGCTGCTGCAGGCCGGTGCCATGCTGGCCGCGAAGCGCGAAGAAGCCGAGGCAGTCATGGAAGTCCGCAGCGGCGTGGTCGGAACCGACGTCACCGGCTCGTACGTGGGGATCCCCGGATTCAACGCGCCGGGAATGCTGGTGGGAATCCCCGATATCAAAATCGCGACCCGGGACAGCCAGAAGGCGGTCGCCAAAATCGGGATCGTGGTGTACGGCGTCAAGTCGCGCAAGGAGCTGGGCGAAGGAGGCGTGTCGATGGCCAAGGCCGATGATACGAACATTTATTTCATGGGTTTCGGACCGCACCGGACGGGGACGTTGCAGTACGAAGTCAAACGCATCTCCCCCGTCCAGCCCGACCAGCACATCCGCGAGTTTCCCAGCCAGGTGGCGTTGAGCCAGCCGTCGCACGAGAATGACAAACCCAACGAAGCCGCCGTAAAGCTCACCAGCGGAGAAGCCGTGAAACTCAATAGCGGAGAAGAGGAGGATTAGTGGCTGCCTTCGAGCACTGGCCACGAAACTGCTATAATGCATTCGTACGATCGGGCGGGGCAAGCCCCGCGGCTAAACTCTTTGGGGGCGCTGCGCTGCAATCCGAAATCCGAAATCCGAAATCCGAAATACCGCGCCGCGCCGTGGTCGTCAGCTTCGATCATCTCCACGCGGGGTTTCTCGGCTGCTGCGGCAACGACTGGATCGAAACGCCGAATTTCGACCGGCTGGCGGCCGAGGCTGTCTTTTTCGACCAGCATTTCTGCGAGAACCTCGATCCGGCCGCGGCCAATCACGCCTGGTGGACCGGGCAGTACCAGTTTCCCCTCGACGAAAAGCACCAGCGCGCGTCTGCGTCCTTCGTTGAGATCCTGCATGCCCGCAGCGTGACATCGTGCCTCGTCGTGGAATCCGACGGTCGCGACGAGACGACGGTCGCCCCTCCGTTCGGCGAAGTGCTGACCGTACGCGGCACCGACGGATTCGATGTGGCCGAAAATGAGACGCCGTTCGCCCGCGCGGTCACGCGCTGCAGCGACTGGTTGCGCGAAGGGGCCGGCGCGATGGGACCGGCGCTGCTTTGGATCAAATCGCGCGGCGTTCCGACGCCCTGGGTCCCGCCGCAGGCTTTTGCCGAGTTGTATCTCGATGAGTTTGGACTGGCGGAAGAAGCAACGACGGTTGAGGAGCTCGACGACGACGATGATGTCGAGGCCTCTTCCCCTGCCCCGGCGGAAGAGGAAGCCCCGAGCGGCGAACGCGATGGATCGCTCGACTGGCGGTATGCCGCCGCGATGTATGTGGCCTACATGACCCTCGTCGACCGCTGGCTGGGAATGCTCCTGGCGACGCTCAACGAGTCGCCAGACTGGGAAGACGCACTTCTGATCGTGACGACCGGTGCCGGGCAGGCGCTGGGCGAGCATGCGCCGCTGGGGGACGAAACGCCTTTGCTCCGGTCGGAATCCGTGCAAACACCGATGTGGATCCGCGTCCCCGGCAGCGACCAGGGAGGAACCCGCCGGCAGGCTCTCGCGCAAACAGTCGATCTGCCGCCGACGTTGCTGGAATGGTTCTGCGGGGCGGACGGCATCCGGAATTCCGAGACAGGGCCGGCCCCGCCGCTGGCCGGCCGCAGCCTGCTCCCCCTGCTCCGCAATGAACCGGTCGCGCCGCGCGAGTTCGTGGTGCTCGGGAACGACCGCGCGGAATGGGGAATTCGCACTTCCGATTTTTTTTACGTCGAACCGGGCGACCAGAATGCGAAACCCGTGCCCCCCCCGGCCCGGTTGTTCGAAAAACCGCACGACCGTTGGGATCAGTCCGACGTTCGGTCACAATACCCGCAGGTTGCCGAAAAACTGCAAGGCATGTTGCTCCGCCAGATCAAAGACTTGACCGCTCGCAGTACTG
This sequence comes from Deltaproteobacteria bacterium, assembly GCA_050257335.1. GTDB lineage: Bacteria > Planctomycetota > Planctomycetia > Planctomycetales > Planctomycetaceae > JACQFH01. The sequence continues at coordinate 2,029 of JBLMWR010000242.1, forward strand.
GCTTCAGCAGGTCGCTGCAAGAATGACGAATGACGAAATCCGCTGGAACCAAGCATGAAGTCCAGGAAAAATCGCAAAAAGATGTCTGCGAGCAAGCCCGCCCCAAAAAAGAGTGCCGCCAAGAGACCACGCCGGCAGGCTGCCGCGCCTGCACTCTACGAGCGGCTGGGGGGAATCTATTCCATCGCCGCCGTCGTCGATGACTTCATCGACCGGATCATGGACGACGCCCGGCTTAACGCAAACCCAAAAGTGGACGAGGCCCACCACCGCGTCTCGCGGGCGGGGTTCAAATACCTCGTCACCGAGCAGGTCTGCTGGGCCGCGGGCGGTCCGCAGACGTACAGCGGCCGCTCAATGCGCGACTCGCACGAGCACCTCGCCATCACCTCCGGCGAATGGGAGGCTTTCCTCGACGACCTCCGTCAGACGCTCGACACATTCGGCGTGCCGGAACGCGAGCGGGAGGAATTGTTCGCGATCGTGGACAGCACGCGCCCAGAGATTGTCGTCGGGGACTGACGGGAGCCTGCGCGTCTTTTCCATCTTCTA
>JBLMWR010000243.1:0-2531 GCA_050257335.1 Deltaproteobacteria bacterium
AACGGGGCATGTCGTACCGCACGTTCAAACGCCTGATGGGGGAAACGAGCCTCGAGCGGAAGTGCCGTTTCCTGTTCGGCGGGGGCCTCCTCATTCTGATCACGGGGAGCTTCTATTTTTACGGGCGGCTGACGGCGCGGCTGGTGGACGACCAGAACACGATCACCGGGCGGCTGATGGTCATGCCGATCATTCTCAAGAAGCATTGGGAATGGTCGGAGAGCGAGACGGACGTCGGGCGTGATTTCGTCGACGTGATCGAGATGATGTCGAAGGAGTTGCAGCCGGTCGATCTCAAGGATTACCGGTGGGATCTGCTGAAATCGAGGACCACCGATGATCCCCAGAAAAGCCCGAGCGACCCGGCCGACTATAAAGCCCTGGATGAATTGGCGCAGGGGAAACGGGAATGGACTCGCATTCAGGAAAACGCGGAAGGAAACCGCGAGTTTCACTACTTCGGGGCAGTCCGGGCGCACAGCACCTGCGTCAAATGTCACCGCGAGCTTTTGGGGGAATCGGTGTCGGAAGGGGAGCTGATGGGGATGGCCAAGGTCGTTTTCCCCATGGCGCCGACGGAAAAGGCGCTGGCGTGGAACAATGCCATCCTGCTGGCCACGGCGATCGGGACGGCATTTCTGGCGATGGTGGCCGCCTACGCCATCGTCCGTTACGTCATCGTCAAGCCCGTGCTGCACCTGAAGGAAGTCAGTGACGCGATTTCGCGCGGCAACCTCGACCGCCGGGCCGACATCCGCACCGGCGACGAGTTCGAAGAGCTCAGCCAGGCGTACAACCGGATGCTGCGGCACCTGGTGGCGGTGCAGGAGGAGCTGCGGCAGGTGAACAGCGCGCTCGACACCAAGGTCGACGAGCTGGCGCAGGCCAACATGCAGTTGTTCGAGCTGAACAACATCAAGAACGAGTTCATGGCGACGATGACGCACGAATTGCGCACCCCGCTCAACAGCATCCTGGGCTTCAGCGACGTTCTCGCCGGCGCCGACAATCTCAACGAAAAGCAGCAGCGCTACGTCAAGAACATTCAGACATCGGGAAAAGACCTGCTGACCCTCGTCAACGACATCCTCGACCTGGCGAAGATCGAAGCCGGGAAGATGGACCTGCACGTCGTCGAGTTTTCGATCGGCGATCTGGTCGAGCGTCTGGCGGGGATGATGAAGCCGCTCGCCGAGCGCCGCAACATCGAGCTGACGTGTGCCGTCGATCCGCGTCTGCCGCTGCTGCTGCAGGACGCCGGCAAAATTCAGCAGATTCTCTTCAACCTGCTCTCCAACGCCGTCAAATTCACCCCCGAAGGGGGGCGCGTGCAGCTCAACGCCAGCCTCCGCGACGAGAAGACCTTCGAGCTGGTCGTCGAAGACAGCGGGGTCGGGATTCCGCTGGAGGACCAGGAGACGATTTTCGAGAAGTTCCGGCAGGGGAACACGACTCCCGGGGGCCGGCAGAGCACGCTCACGCGCGAGTACGCCGGCACGGGCCTGGGGCTGTCGATCGTCCGCGAGCTGTCGAAGCTCCTGGGCGGCGACGTGACGCTCTCGAGCGAGCTGGGAAAGGGAAGCAAATTCACGGTCTCTCTGCCGACGGTGCTTAAAGAGCAGCCCCGGCCGCTTTCGGAAGTCCTCGCCCGGCCGCTCGACGTGAACCACTTTCGCCCGGGCGACCGGGCCCTGGCGGGGGCTGCGGAGGCCAGCATGAGCGCCGGCTAGCCGTTCAGGTTGCCAGGGCTTCAGGAATCGAGGAATCATCCGATGTGCAGTCAAAACCAGCGCGTACTTCTCTTTCTGGCGGTATTCATCGCGGCGGCATCGGCGTTGTCGGCCGACGAGCAAAAGCCCATGCCGGTGAGTCCGAAGGAAAGCGTGATCCGGCTCTTCGACGGAAAATCGCTGAACGGTTTCTACACATTTCTAAGGGACACGAAATATGAAGACCCGCGGCAGGTCTTTCGCGTCACCGACGGTCTGCTGCACATCACGGGGGACGGGCTGGGATGCCTGACGACGAAGGAGGAGTACCGCGACTACCACCTGGTCCTCGAATTCAAATGGGGCCCGCGCACCTGGGGCGACCGCAAAATGAGAGCGAAGGATTCGGGCCTGCTCATCCACAGCATCGGGGCTGATGGAGGCTACGGCGGAAACTGGATGCCTTCGATTGAAGTGCAGATCATTGAAGGGGGTATGGGGGATTTCATTCTGGTCGCGGGCAATGACAGCGAGGGGAAACCAGTCCCCGTGTCGCTCACCTGCGAAACCGATCGCGACCGCGACGGAGAGGTGATCTGGAAACAGGGGGGAAAGCGCGAGACCTTCGACCTCAAAAACCGCCAGCGGATCAATTGGTTCGGCCGCGACCCCGACTGGGAAGACAAGCTCGGCTTTCGCGGCAAGCAGGACGTCGAAAGCCCCGACGGCCAGTGGAACCGCTTCGACGTGTTCTGCGAGGGGGGGCACATCCGGACTTTCGTCAACGGAACTCTCGTCAATGAAGCCTTTGACGCCTATCCC
>JBLMWR010000244.1:0-5623 GCA_050257335.1 Deltaproteobacteria bacterium
CAGGCATCCTGATAGACGGCACGCAATTTGATTTCGCCGGCCGGTGGAATGAGCCCGAGTTCAGCCAGGAATTCGGAGGCGTCTTTCATTTTCGCTGAACAGCGGCCGAGGCGGTCGTGCAAATCGCTGTTCTGTGGTTCCAGCTCGCGGGCGATATCGCCATAGTCCTTGAGCATCGATCCACAACCGGCAACGTTAACGATCACGGCATCGACGTCGGCGGCGTCGAAGGCGGCCGAATTGATGCGGGCCAGTTGCATCGCCGGCCCGTCGGCGCCGCTGTGGTAATGGATCGCTCCACAACACACCTGGCTGCGGGGAACGACGACCTCACAGCCGTTCTGCTGCAGGACGCGGGCGGTCGCCCAGTGCGTGTGGCGGAAGACCGCGTCGGCGACGCACCCGGTGAAGAGGGCCACGCGGGCCCGCTTCGGGCCGATGGCCGGGAAGAACTCGTGCAGCGGCGGTCCCCCCGGGACGAGCCGCGGAAGAAAGCGTTGCATCCGCTGCAACCGCTGGGGCAGGATCCTCGTCAGCCCGGACTTTTCGAGCAGGCGGTCGAATCCCAGTTTCTGCATCAGGCGCGCGGGCGCGAGCGCCCACCGCATCCGCCGCGGAAAGGGGAACAGGCCGTAGAGAATCAGGCGATGAAACCAGTCGTTGTTCTTCGCCTTTCCGGCGGCCCCTTCCGCCGTTCGCTGACTGGCCCGAAAGGGCTCGATCAGGCGGCCGTACTGGACCCCCGAGGGGCAGGCGGTTTCGCAACTGCGGCAATCGAGGCACAGGTCGAGATGTTTTTCGACTTTGCCGGTCAATTCGAGGCGGCCGTCGACGATCGACCGCATCAGATAAATCCGCCCGCGGGGGCTGTTGTTCTCATCCCCGGTTTCGAGATACGTCGGACACGCGGCGGTGCACAGCCCGCAGTGGACACAGTCGAGAAATTTCTCGTAGTCGATCTCGCCGCCGACGCGCGGAGGGGCAGCCGGGGTGGTCGCTGGCGTCGGGGCTGGGATGGTTTCGGGCATGTTCACGGTCGCGCACTGGCTGGGAAGCCCATGCTACAGCACCTGATGCGGGTTGAGGATGTTCTGCGGATCGAGTTCTCGTTTCAGTTTGCGCATCAGCGGCCATGCGGGCTCGGGGTCCCCGAACAGCGGCAGTTCGCTTTTCCATCCCTCGTCGCAATGGACGACGATGAGATTGCCGCGGGATTTTCGCGCCAGCCCGCGCAGCCCGGCCACCGCGACTTGAGCCGCCGCGGCGGTGGTCACCGAGTCGGGAAGGTGCCCGACGACGATCCCGCTCGCAGCATGCGCCTGAACGGCGCAGCCCAGGCGTTCGGCCTCGTGGACGAATTCGACAGTACGCGACGGCAACAGGTTGGCTTTGAACGTCAGGGGGTCGTCGGATGGAACCTGAAACTCCGCCAGCGCAAACCAGAGCTTCGTGGCGCTGGCGTCGGCGACCGGCACGATCTCGTGCAGGGCGAAGGGAGAGATTTCGCCTTTCAGCGTCTCGAGCTGCCACGCCGTCTCGTGCGCCGTTCCTTCGACACCCAGACACAGGACCGGACGGTGCGAGGGGAGGTCGAGAACGGCTTCGGCGGCGATTGCCGCGGCGGCACGCGCGTCGAGCACGTCGAGGGCGACGGGTCGGGCGGACGATTTCGACAGTCGTTCGAGCACTTCTTCTGTCGTTCCGAGGCGGTCGAAGGTCGTCCACAGGAGGATCGACGTTTCAGGAAGCGGGCGGAGCTTGAGAGTGAGCTGGGTCATGACCGCCAGCGTCCCCAGCGAACCCACGAGCATCTTGCACAAGTCGTAACCGGCGACGTTTTTCACGACTCGCCCCCCCGCTTTGAACGTGCGTCCCGAGGCATCGACCGCAGTCACGCCGATCACGTAGTCGCGCAATGTTCCCAGACCGAACCGCCGCGAACCGCTGGCGTTGGCCGCGGCCGCCCCCCCCAGCGTGGCGCGATGCGCCTGCGGGACGTCGATCGGCAATCGCTGCTTCTCCGCGGCCAGCAGCCTGATCAGCTCATCGAAACGAATCCCCGCTTCGACGGTAATCGTCATGTCGCGCGCCGGGTAGTCGATGACTTTCGTCAGGGCCGTCGTACACAATGCGATTCCGGGATCTCGCGGAGGATAGCCGTAGTGAATCGCCGTCCGCCCTCCGGCGGGGTAAACCGGCCGGGCGGCGCCCGACGCATTCTCCCCCATCCAGCGGCTCAGCTCGGTCTGAGTCGCGGGGAGGAATTCGTCGGTGGCGAGGGCGGGGGACACAGGAGAAGGTTTCGGATTTCGACGAAATCGGCGCGATCTAAAATTCGGAGTGCGGAATTTGGAATGCGGAATGATTGACGTCAGGCGATCTTGATTCAGGCATCGTTGAGCAATTTTCAAATCCGAGATCCGAAATCCCAAATCCGAAATCCATCACAGCGCCGCCTTTCGGCCCGGCGCGCTCCGCCGGATCTCTTCCGTTCCGCAGGCGCCGGCGGTGGGGAGCATTTTTTTCGGGCTGCACAGTCCGGTCGGGTTGAAAACGCGGCGTACTGCCTCCATGACTTCGAGATCTGCCGGGGTAAAAAGCCTGGCCATGAAGCTGATTTTTTCGACGCCGATTCCGTGTTCCCCCGTGACGCTCCCTCCCAGCTCGATGCACTTGTTCAGAATCTCGTCGCTGGCGGCGAGCACCCGTCTGACCTGTTCCTGATTCCGCTCGTCGAACAGCAGGATCGGATGGATGTTGCCGTCGCCGGCGTGAAAGACGTTGACGATCCGGATGCCGTGCCGGGCGCCGACGGCGGTGATGAATTCCAGAATCTCCGGCAGCTTCGTCCGCGGGACGACGCCGTCCTGCGTGCAGTAACTGGGGCTCAACCGGCCGATGGCGCCGAAGGCCTGCTTGCGGCACTTCCAGAGCAGGAGGCGTTCTTTCGGGGAATTTGCCGCGCGGACTTCGCGGGCCCCTGTCTCGCGGCAGATATCAATAATCTTGCGGGCCTCGTCGTCGACGGCAACTTCGAGACCGTCGACTTCGATGAGGAGTACTGCCGCGGCATCGAGCGGAAAACCGAAATGAAAAGCCTCCTCGACCGCCTCGATGATTCCCTGATCCATCAGTTCCAGCGCCGCCGGGACGATTCCCGCGCCGATGATGTTGCTGATCGTCTGCGTGGCGTCCTTGACCGAGTTGAATACTCCGAGCATGGTGCGGTACGCCGCCGGGTCACGGGTGAGCCGCACGGTGATTTTCGTACAGACCCCGAACGTTCCTTCGTTGCCGACGAACAGCCCTGTCAGGTCGTAACCGGGAACGTCTTCGACCGGCCCTCCGAGCTGAACGACCGAGCCGTCGGGCATGACCATTTCGGCTCCCAGCACGTGGTTGACGGTGACGCCGTATTTGAGCGTGTGCGGCCCTCCCGAATTGGTGGCGAAATTGCCCCCGATCGTGCACGCTCCCTGGCTGCTCGGGTCGGGGGCGTAATGGAAGCCGGTTCCCTTGAGGTGCTGCGTCAGGTGGACGTTGACGAGGCCGGGTTCCACGACGGCGTACCGGTCACGGAGGCTTACCTCCAGAATCCGCCGCATGCGGGTCAGGGCGATCATCACGCCGCCTCCGACGGGGAGACAACCGCCCGCCAGGCTCGTCCCCGCCCCGCGCGGGACAAAGGGGACCTGATATTGATTGCAGAGTTTGACAATCGCGACAACCTGTTCGGTCGAGATCGGAAAGGCGACGACGTCGGGAAGATTCTTCTCGATTGTGAACCCGTCGCATTCGTAGACGAGCAATTCATCCCTGTCGGCCAGCAGGCCGTCATCACCGACGATGTTGCGCAGCGCGGCCAAGAAATCGGCAGCGATGGCTGTTCGGGGAGCGGTGGCGGCGGTAGCGGTCATACAACGGGGACGAAGTCGCCGGGGCGAGCAGGTTGTGTGCGCGGTCGGAATTGCACCAAATCCCTATTTTAGGGGGGCGGCTGCCTGTTTGCCATAAAGGGCACCTGGCGCGCCTTGCTCCTGCGAGCCGCCGGGTTTATCCCGGCGGGATCCCAATCCCTGAAGATCGGGCGCCAAGAAGCGATCTGGGCCTGCGTCGTTAAGGCAAATCGATGATTCACCCTCAACTCACGAAGTGAAGCTCAAGCCTGCTCATCGCCGACACCGCGGGTATAAATCCCACGGCTCGCCGGGGCGGGCGATGTCGTCGCTCACTCCAGAAACTCTTCCCCGAAATCATCCGGCAGCAGGGCCGAGCGGACGAGGTTCTCGTCGGGGGGGACTTTCAGGCGCGTGAGGGCGTGGTGCAACAACTCGCCGGCGGCCGGGGCGGCGACCGAACCTCCAAAGTGCTCGCCGTTGAGCGACACCGATGGCTCGTCCACCGAAATCATGACGAGGACTTTCGGATCGTCCACAGGAGCTCCGCAGACGAACGAGCTGACGTGCAGGTCTCGCGAATACTGCCCGGACTGCGGATCGAGCTTCTGTGCGGTACCCGTTTTCCCGAAGATCTCGTAGCCGCTGATCGCAGCTTTTTTGCCCGTGCCGCGGCTGACCACGGCGGCGAGGGCCTCGCGGCGAACCCAGTCGGCGACCTGCTGATCGACGACGGGCGAGATGATTCCCGATCCGACCGAGCCCGGGTCCGCCGCTTCCCGGACCACCAGCCGCGGGGTCTGCAAGGTCCCCCCGTTGGCCAGTGCGCCGTACGCGGCGATGATCTGCAGCGGCGTGGCGGCGATTTCCTGGCCCATGGGCACCGACCCCGTCGAGTACGAGTTCCACTTCTTCAAGGGGCGGACTCGTCCCGGAAGCTCGCCGGGAAGCTCGATGCCGGTCCGCCCGCCGAACCCGAAGGCCACCGCCGCCTGGTACAGCCTCGCGTTCCCCATCCGCTGCCCGATCTTCGCCATTCCGATGTTGCTGGACTTCACGAGGATGTCGACGATCGACAGCGACCCGTACCGGTGATGATCGTGGAGAACGCGATGGCCCATTCTGTACTCGCCGTTTTCACAGTCGAAGATTTCGTCGTGGCGGAGACACCCCTGCGCCAACCCCCAGGCGACCACAAACGGCTTGAACGTCGAGCCGGGCTCGTACATGTCGGCGATGGGGCGGTTCTTCCAGGCTTCGGCGGGAGCCCGTTCGGCATGGTTGGGATCGAACGTGGGTCGCGAGGCCATCGCCAGTATGTCCCCGCTTTTCGGATCGAGGACGATCGCACACGCCGACCGCGGTTTCCACTTTGCCGTCACTTCGTCAAGCGCCCGCTCGGCATACACCTGGATCACCGCATCGAGCGTGAGGACGATCGTCTGTCCGTGCCGCGGAGGAGTCGCCGAATCGTCGTGAACTTCGAGAACCCGCCCGCGGGCGTCCTGCACGAGATCACGGCTGCCGTCGCGTCCGCGCAGAAGCGTGTCCAGGCTTTGCTCGATTCCCCCCTGGCCCCGGCCGTCGATGTCGCGGAGGCCGACCACCTGGGCGGCAATTGCTCCCTGGGGATAATGCCGGCGGAATTCGTCGCAGAACCCCCAGACCACCGCCGGCAGCTTGAGCGCGCGGAGGCGCTCGGCCTCGTCGTCGGAAATGCGGCGTTT
>JBLMWR010000245.1:0-8857 GCA_050257335.1 Deltaproteobacteria bacterium
GGAGAAGGCCAGCTTGTGACGGCAGTATACAGTTTCCTTCCGGCGTTCGGAACCAAAGGCAAAGTACGAAGGAACTGTCACGCAAATGCACAAAGCGGTATGCTGCCTGCGTCCGCAGGAATCCGTTCCCTCGAACAGGAGTCGTCCATCACGATGCAAATTCATCAGGAGGTCGAGCGGAGCCCCGGGCCCGACATCGTCATCGATTGTCCGGCCTGTCATTCGCGCAAAGTTCCGGCCGCGACGTTTGACGAACGAACGCGCGAGAAGCTGTATGGGCTCCTCAAGGTCAATGACGTAGAGCGCAGTTGCGTCGTCTGTTCGAATTGCGGGATCTCGCTCCACTCGCAGGTCCCCGTTGCCGAGCTGGAAGGGAAGGCCCCCGACGAACTGGCGGACCTCATTTACGTCGAAGCCAGCTTCCTGCAGAAGGCCCTGTCCCTCATCGCGCTGGTCGTGGCGCCGGCTCCGATCGTCGGACTGGTCGTCGCTGCGATGGCGCTGCTCGCCAATCGAAAAATGCCCTCCTGGCCGCGGACGGTCAGCTTCGTCGCGCTCGGCATCTCGCTGCTCGTGTCTGGCACCTGCGGATGTTTTCTCGGCCTGGGCGCCTCGGGCGTGCTCAAATAGCGGGACGCTGATCGAGCCTCACGGATTTCCCGCAAACCTTACCGACTCTTAATCAATTCCCTCTCGCCGGATTTCCATGGATCTGGTCAAAATCCCCCTGCGCGAGTGCGACCCAAAAGTGTCGAGCAACCTCCGACCCTCACAATCGGTACGAACACCATGTCCGCCAATCCGTCCGACGGTCAAATCTGACAGTTTCGACAGCCGCCAGTGCGGCAGATCGCGCAAAACCGCCCCAGTCCGGTAATCACCGGCCGAATCCCGGCGGCGAACGTTTGAAAACGATTTGGGCGCATATCAAAGGCGACGTAGAATTCCCAGCGGGCAAGGATTCGTTTCCTTTCTGACCACCGTCGAGGTCCCCTCAATGGACGACCGAAACCATAAGTGGCGGATGCGGCGATATGCCGGCTGGTGCCTTTGTGCGGCGCTGTCCGGGCTGCTGCCGGCAGTCGCCAGTCACGCGTTCCCGTCCCTGGCATTCGTCGAGCAGCGCGAGTTGCTCGACAGGCGGGTGCCGGGGGGCTCACTGATGATCGTCGGCGGGGGGGACGTCACTCCCGCCATCCGCAGCCATTTCGTCGAACTGGCCGGTGGCCCGAAGGCGCGGATCGTGCTGATTCCGGGATCGGATCCGGGGGCCGACGGTGTTCAGGCGTTGCTCTCGCCCTGGAAATCGAGCGGTGTGTCGTCGATCATCCTGATCAACGCGCGGGATCGCGCCATGGCGAACGACCCTGCGTTCTGCGAACCGCTGAAGCAGGCGACCGGCGTGTGGTTCGGCGGCGGATACCAGGGGCTGCTGGCCGACCGCTACGTCGACACGACCGTCCAGCAGTGTCTGCACGACGTGCTCAAACGGAACGGAGTCGTCGGCGGCTGCTCGGCGGGGGCGGCTTTGCTCTCGCGGGTGATGATCCGCGACGGCGACGCCATTCCGGTCGAAGCCCGCGGACTGGACCTTCTGTCGAATGCCATCGTCGATCAGCATTTTCTCGCACGAAACCGGCTGTGGCGGCTGGAGCAGATGCTCGAAGCTCATCCCGATCTGGTCGGCCTGGGGATCGACGAAGCGACGGCGCTGGCGATTCATCTGCGGAGCTGGCGAATGACTGTGGTCGGCGAGTCGTACGTCGTGGCCTGCCTCCCGCGATCGCCGTCACAGGCCCCGCGCATCGAAATCCTCAAGCCGGGCGACGACGTCACGCTGGCCCAGCTCCGCGAGGATCACTTGACCTACAACCCTGCCGCCGATTGGAACGTTGTGGCGGGGAACCGGTGAGGGGCGGCTGATGCGGGACGGCCCTTCGCCGCCCTTTCCGGTCGATGCTCGCGAAGCGACAACTGTCGTGCATGGCCAGTTCGTGCGATCAGAGTCCTGTGTCATTCGGCTGGCTCTCGTCCGGGTGAAGTCGGGACTGCGATCGACACGGCTCGCCGGCGTTAAAAAGCGCGCGCTCGACGAGATGACAGAGAATGTGCTCCACCACCAGATGCGCCTCCTGAATATACTGTGTGCTGTCACTCGGAATGCAAATCGCCACGTCCGCCAATTGTAGAAGCGGCTTCCTGTCGCTTCCCGTCAGCACCACCACCTTCAGCCCCCTTCCCTTGGCCGTCCCGGCAGCCCGAACGACATTTTTCGACCCGCCGCTGGTGCTGATCCCCAGAAGTAAGTCCCCCGGCTTCCCGATTGCCTGGACCTGCCGGGCGAAGATCCCTTCGAACGAAGTCGAAGTCGTTGGCATAAGCGTGTACTGGATTCCTGGTTGCGGCAACGTAACTTCGACAATCGCCCCCCCACCCCCGCCCTCTCCCACGAGGGGAGAGGGAGAACCTGGCGCTCCGCCGCCGAACGAAGAGCCGCTCGAGCCGCTCAGGCTGCTGGAGCTGAGGGCCTCGTAGTTCTCGACCAGGCCCGTCCGCCGCCCGGCGTCGTCGAATTGCTGGCAGGTGACCGTTCCGGCCGGGTCGGTCGCCATGTACGGCTCTCCGCGGCGCTGGCGGCATTCCGCCGGGCTTCCGACGCCGGATGGGTCACGATGAGCCGGACTGACGATTCGCCGAAGCCGCCGCCGGCCACAGGCTCGCTGATTGACTCGTAGAGATCGAGCAGGTCGGCGCGGGAAAAACATTACATCGGGCAACTCCCCAGCGCAAAGAAAAAAAACCGTCGGGAAACTGACGCGCGGACGCGCACCGCAGGTGTGGGTCCGAACGGCAACTCCTCGACGGGCTGTCGCTGTTTGGCGATGGCCCTCAGTGCCGAGGGATGGCCCTGCCGTACACCGGCAGGTCAAGTTGACACTCTTTATTGTCGAGAGATCGAGAAATCGTCAACGGGAAACTCGCGCCCGTTTTCCAGATTCGGAAAACTGGAAACAAATCGCAGAAATCGGGTTGATCTGTGCATGGTTTTGCCGGCCGGTCCGCCCGTTCCGAAAGTCGCATTCGCGCGTCGAGTCGCGCCAAGGAACACGCGAAGCCGAGCTTCGGTGGGGTCGCGTCCCCAGGCGGAGCCCGGGAACAAGGGAAACGCACATTCACCAATCAGTTGGCGAGAATCGCCCGGCAGGCGACGATGGCGTCGTGTGTGGCGGCGACATCGTGTACGCGGAGGATGTCCGCGCCCTGCAGCGCCACGGCGACCGACACGCCGATCGTCCCGAAAAACCGCTCGTCCACCGGCCTTTTCAAAAGCTTCTTGAGAAACCGTTTGCGAGAGTGCCCGATGCAGACCGGCCGCCCCAGCGCACGAAGCTGCGCGATGTTCCGAAGGAGGACGAGATTGTGCTGCGCCGTCTTGCCGAAGCCGATCCCCGGGTCGAGCACCACCCGCTCGCGCGCGATGCCCATCAGTTCGAGGGCGGTCAGGCGGTCTTGAAGAAACCGGCAGACATCCGCGAGGACGTCGTCGTAACGGGGGTCGTCCTGCATCGTTTGCGGCGTACCGCGGATGTGCATGCAGACGACGCCGGCGCCGGCCGCGGCGCAAACCGCCGGCATGGCGGGGTCGAACGTCAGTCCCGAGATATCATTGACGATGTGAGCACCGGCATCGAGCGCGGCGCGGGCGACGGCGGCCTTGGTCGTGTCGATCGAAATCAGCACGCCGGATTGCTTCGCGAGTTGCGCGACGACGGGGACGACCCGTTGCAGCTCGTCCTCGTATGGTACTGGCAGGGCTCCGGGGCGGGTCGATTCACCGCCGACGTCGATGATTTGTGCGCCGTCCTCGACGAGCCGCAGCGCGTGCTCGACGGCGGCGCCGCTCTCCAGAAACCTCCCCCCGTCGGAAAAACTGTCGGGGGTGACGTTGACGATGCCCATGAGCCAGGGACGGGGAGCGAGCTCGACGGCACGCTCGCGAACCATCCAGGGGGCCGACGAGCCGGGATACGGGGGCAGGGAGGGAAGCATGGATTCGGGAACTCGTGGGGGATGCGGCGCACTATGCTTATATTGTTCCGCGTGCGCATCCGGCGGCAATTGTGGCGACTGGTAGAAACCTGCGTATTAAATCAAGTTTTTTGTTCTTTTGGTTTGACAACGCCGAAAGCCCTGCCTATTCTACCTACTCGATTGCGGACTGCAGGCTAGTTTCGCTTGATTGTCCCGGTTAAACTGCTTTCCCGACTCGCTTGAAATCAGCCGATGGGTGAACAAATTCCGGAACCGGGAAATGCGTTCCAGAGGACTGGTTTCGTGAGGGTTGGAACAGAGAAGTACGTTGAAGTTCGCGTTGTGCCACATTTCCGTTCATCAAGGAGAAATCGCAATGACTCGTAAGCTGTTGACAGTGGCAGCCGTAGTCGTCGCCGCCTTCAGCATTGCCATGAGCAGTGCCGAGGCGCGGAACAACTGCTGCTGCAAAGCCCCGAAGTGCAAGAGGGTGAAGTGCTGCAAGCAGAGGAGCTGCTGCCGGACGAGCTGCTGCTCGAGCTGCAACACCTGCTGCGCTCCGCGTACGACCTGCTGCGCCCCGCAGCCGACCTGCTGCGCTCCGGCGCCGACCTGCTGCGCTCCGTCCCCCTCGTGTGGCGCTCCGGCTCCCGCGACGGAAGCCGCTCCGCCGCCGCCAGCCGCTGCTCCGGCACCGGCTCCCAGCGCCTGATGTGAGTTGTTTCCGGTTCCAGACAGAAAACCGGGTTCTCGGGGCAATTGCCGATGAGAGCCCGGTTTCTTATTTCTTTGCAGGACGACCCTTCCGGGCCGTCGCTGTCGGCCCGGAAGGGCCGTCCTGCCTAGTCGAGTCGCCGCCATTCGTCGCTGCGAACCAGGTATAAAAAGAGTGAGCGATCAGGAAAAAGCCGTTTCACCTCGGCGACGGGGACGATCTCCGGCAGGTAATGTCCGATCAGGACCGGACCGCTCAGGTCCGGAGAGTTCGTCACATAGTCTATGTGCCTGTCGGCCGGATCGCGTTCGACCAGCACCAGCGCCGGGAGGGGGGAAGCCTGCCGCGCGACCAGCGCAGCAAATCGTCCATGCCTGTGCCGCGCGAACAACACCCGGCTGATTCCCTGTTCGAGGGGCGCCGACCACAGCGGGGCCGTGGCCTCGTCTTCGACGGTGCGCGCGAGACTGACGGTAAAATTCGTGATGACGGCGGCCGCCAACGTCGCCCCCCACCACCACGCGACAGTCGAACGACCCAGGGAACGCCATTCTCGCACGGCGGCGATCGAAACCGCGCCGGTCCAGGCCCCCCACAACGCGCCCGACTCGAACACGTAGTGGTGATCCTCCATCCCGACGAACCAGTAGGGAACGTGCACGGCGTGCAACGAAACGATTCCGGCGAGAATCAGCCACGTGGCGCGCTGCAATCGCCGCCATAACACGAGTCCCCCGCCCAGCGCCAGGGTCAACGGCAATATTCCCAGCGTCCATCGGGCACTGGCCGCGAGGCGCGTCACGGCATTTGCCGCCGCCAGCCGAGGGGTCAGATTTTCAGCCCATTGGTCGTAGTTCTCGATGACCCGCGGCCCCAGATGCCGTTCTCCCCGCGCGACGTTATTGAAACCGTAGACGTGACGGGGAGTATAGATGTCGGTGTACAGGCTGTAGGGGGTCGTCCAGCCGCTGCCGGTAATGGCGCGGTTGTAAAGGAAGAGCCCGACGGCGGAGGCGAGCAGGGGCAGAGCGAGGGTCGCCAGGGCGAGAAGGCGTTTCTGCGGGGAGTGATTCACGCCCGAGGCTGATCCGCCCCCCCCTGGCCCCCCCTTGTTAAGGGGGGGAGACGCCGCATGGCCTTTCCAGGCCCAGCAGAGGAAGTAGATGCCGAAGGGGAACGCCACTCCGGCGGCGGTCATGGGGCGGCAGAGCATCGCGAAGGCAAGTCCCACCCCGGAGATCGCGCCCCAGCCCATGCGGGCCGTCCGCAAGATTCGCAGCGCCGCCAGAATGAACAGGCCCAACCCGACCAGAGTCGGGTGGTGGGCCAGCAGCAGATTCGAAAAGAGGGCCATTCCCGGGGAGAGCGCCGTAACCAGGCCGGCAATCAAACCGGCGGCGTCGCCGGCCAGTTCCCTGCCGATCCAGAACACGAGCACTGCACAGATCGCGCCGGCCAGCCAGTGCCCCCAATACGGATGGCCGACCGCTACGAACGGCGCCATCCACAACCCCGCGCCGGGAAAGTACCGGCTCGCAAAGCGCCCCTCGTTGAGGACGTGCATCTGGTCGAAAAGGCGCGGCGCTTCGTGGCTCGGAAAAGAAACGCGTCCCGCCAGAAACGTCTCGGCCTGGAAGAGATAACTGTACTCGTCGTGATAGGCGGGGGGGAGACTGTCGAACCGCGACCCGACAGCCAGGCTGGCGGCGAGTGACGCGCCGGCCACAAGGAGGGAAAGACAGACCGGCCGCAGTCGCGATGCGCCGGTTTGCCGGACTACGATGCCGAACAGCCCGGCAATTCGCCCCGTCGACCCCGCGGGAAAGCGCCCCCGTCGCAGCAGCGGGCGATCTCCCAGCCACCATGCGAACGGAGCGGCGATGAGAAGCGCCAGAACGACCAGGCGGTCATCGGCCCCAAACAACCATTCGACTGGCGTCTGGCGCCTGGTGAGTTTCCAGGCCGTGAAGAATTCCACCATCAGGAATACGACCCACGCCAGAAGCCAGGGGAGCCACCAGGTCCACGCCGGAGAATGACGAACGGCACCGGGGCGTTCGTCGAGGCGAGATTCAGGATCGGACATGGCAGCCTGGAAAGGAGGATTTACCGGCCAAAGATTCGACGCCGGAGCACCGGCCAATATCCCAGAAGAATTCCGACAACGAGCCCGACGAAATGTGCCGCGTTGGCGATCGGGCCCACCAGGCCCATCATGCACAGCACGAGCCAGCCGAGCATCATCATCACGCTGGAGGAGGGAATGAACAGCCCCATCCCCGGATCGAACTCGCTTTTCATCCACGCGTACCCGAACAGCCCGAACGCAACCCCCGACATTCCACCGAACCCGGTCCCGCTCCAGGCATACTGTGCCAGATTGGACAGCAGGGCGATCAGCAGGACCATTGCCGTCATCCGCCACGTCCCTCGTCGAAATTCGATCGCGCTTCCGAGGTTGTACGTCGCCATCATGTTCAACAGCAGATGCATCGGCCCGTAGTGGATGAAAATGGGGGTGATCAGGCGCCAGACCTGACCGCGGAGAACTTCCGACCCGGGCCGAAACACGAGGTGATAACGGTCGTCGGCGCCAATGCTGGCAATCAGCAGCTTCTGGATGACCGGGTCATGCAAATTTTCACCGAAGCCGCTGGCGAGCGCTATAGCGCAACTGATGACGATCAACAAGACGGTCAATGGCTTGCCGCCGGTGGAAGACCATTTCCGACGGATGTCAACCACGTTTTTCTGGCGCGCCTTTTCCTTGCGGATCAGGTCGTCGCGCAATCGCCGCGCCTCGCGCTCGGCGGCGGCATACCGTTCGTCGGCGGGGTTCTGGAGAAAGGCGCTCAGCTCTTCGCGGGCCTGGGCGACGTGGTCTTCGTCAATCGCCCAGATCGCAAGGCCGCTTTTCCCCGGTTCGACCTCAACCCGGATGCCGCGGGTGAACAGATAGTCCGCCAGCCTCTGCGCCTGGCGTTCGTCCGTAATCGTTCCAATCTGCCTCATCCGTAAAGCTCACAATTCGTAAGTGCGACCGTATGACAATCTTACCCGGCTGTGGCCCATCGGGCCGGGTTTGTTTCGTCCATGCGGGGGGCCACAGTCGATTGTATCTTGAGCATGTTGACAGATTGCAAGCGAGGCTGGTATATTGAATTGTTGATGCGTTTTTTCGCAGGATGGGCTTCCAGGCCCGTCCGTCCCTGGTGATTGCTCAGGGATGATCGAACACTCGCGGTATTTCCAGCCCTTGCTCTGCTGAATTGTCAGGCACGGGCTTGGAAGCCCATGTTATACTCCACAAATCAGGAGACATCCCCCATGCTCGTCATCCCCGGCCAGCCCGGCAAAGACAACTGCGACGGTATCGTTTCACGCCGTGAATTGTTGCGAATCGGCGGGTCGAGCATGCTGGGTTTGACCCTGGCCGACGTTCTGGCCCTTGAGGGAAAGGCCAAAGAGAAAAGCGCGGGCGGCCCCGGTTTCGGCAAGGCCAAGAGCGTCATTCTGGTCTATCTGCAAGGGGGACCCAGCCATCTCGATCTGTGGGATCCGAAAGAGAACGTACCCGACAACGTTCGCAGCGTGTTCAAGCCGATCGACACGAAGCTTCCAGGAGTGCAATTCACCGAAATCCTTCCGAAGCTGGCGCAGGTGAACGACAAGTTCACGATGATCCGCTCGATGAGCTACACGCCAATCGGGCTGTTCAACCACACCGCGGCCATTTACCAGTTGCACACCGGTTATACGGCCGACAAGGTCAGCCCGTCCGGCCAGTTGGAACCCCCCAGCCCGGCCGATTACCCGACGATGGGTTCGAACATCATCCGGCTGAAGCCGCCGGAAGTTCCCATGCTCCCCTTCGTGATGATGCCCCGTCCGCTGCAGGAGAGCAACGTCATCGGCAAGGGAGGGACAGCCGGTTTTCTGGGCCGGGCTTACGATCCGTACACGCTCTTCCCCGCCGGCGACGACATGGACCTGGCGAAGATGGACCGCCTCAACATCGACGATCTGAAGCTGCGGTCCGAGATTTCGACCGCGCGGCTGGAACGCCGGGCGAGGCTCCGCGACGTCGTCAACGCCGGCATGCCGGCCCTC
>JBLMWR010000246.1:0-2790 GCA_050257335.1 Deltaproteobacteria bacterium
GTGCGGCTCTTGGCGTTGACAAACTGGCTGCTTTCGCATACTTCACCCGCCCGTCCCTCTTTCCCCGTTTGCGCCTTTCGACGAAAAGCGTTGAGACCAACGGTTGAGCTGATTCTGATCCTGCATTCAATCCGCCGACCCTGCCCGCCCCTTGCTCAGGGGGGCAGATGGTGTCCCGCTTTTCGTTAGAGCCTGAAAAACAAAACCGAAGCCGAATGAATCGCGGCCATCAGCTCCTGCTGCTCGCGGCGCTGGTCAGCCTGGCGCCGGGATGCATCAATATGCATCCGACGCGGTCCGGGTTTCTGGCGGATTATTCCACACTGGAGCCGATCGACAGGAGAGGCCGGGTGCGCGTGAAGCCGGTTGATCCGGGAGCACTCGACCAGGTCGATTCGTTCTATATCGAGCCGGTGGTGTGGCTGGCCGATGACATGGGACAGCCGGCGAGCAGCCCCCGGAATGAAGAGGTCATCCGCAACTCGCTGCAGGAAGCGCTGGTCAAGGAGCTGAGCTGCATCCGTCCCGTCGTCGATGAAATCGGGCCGGGGACCGCCATCGTGCGGTCGGCGATCACTGCAGTCCAGGAATCGAAGCCGCTCGAGAACCTCCTGCTGATGAGCCAGATTCTCGGCCCCTTCTTCAACGGTGGCGCGGTCGCCGAGATCGAAGTCCTCGGCCCGCACGGGGCGCAGATCGCCGCCGAGTCGGCGGCGTACAAAGCCCGCGACTGGGAGGTGATCGGCTACTTCTGGAAGCCCACCCACGCGAAAACCGCCATGCGCCGCGCCGTGAAGCAGCTCGCCTGCGATCTGAATGCGGGTTCGTCGCCTTAACTCGGATGATTCACGGGCGAAAAGAGCGGCCCCGGCATTTTCAGGAGGCATCGGGAGAAACCCGATACCCAGGCAGATTTTTCACCGTTACCATTTCACGATACAGCCGGGACCCCGAAGTCGGCGCTGGCTTTTCTCGTGACCGACGGCGGGGCATAATCCTTGGAGTCCGCGGGAAACATCTGGTCGCGGGGGCCAGGCGGGTGATGTGACGAGTTTCTCGGGTTGCATGGGGCCACGGCAATTCCGGACGACGGATTGCCACGACTTCGATCGAGGAGAGGATCATGCCAACGGTTCTGGTCATTGACGACGATCGTGCGACTCTGCACCTGGTGCGTGAGACGTTTCGCGACAACGGGGTGGCCGTGGAGACGGCCCGGGACGCGCGGACGGGGCTGCAAATGATTGCCGAACGGCACCCCGACCTGGTGCTGCTCGACGTCATGCTCCCCGACGCCTCGGGCATCGATGTCTTTCACGACATCAAGCACCTCGACCCGCGTCTGCCGGTGATGTTCATCACCGCCGGGGGGACGAGCGATACGGCGATCGAAGCCATGAAAGCGGGGGCCTACGATTACCTGCTTAAGCCGCTGGACATGGAACGGGTCCGCGAGCTCGTCCATCAGGCGCTCGAATCGCGCCGCCTGATGCACGTGCCGGTGACGCTCCCCGGGTCGCAGGCCGGGCAGGAGCTGGAGGAAGACCGGATGGTGGGCCGCAGCCCGCAGATTCTCGAAGTCTACAAGGCCATCGGCCGGGTGGCGCCGCAGGACGTGACGGTATTGATCCGCGGCGAGAGCGGCACGGGCAAGGAGTTGATCGCCCGGGCCATCTACCAGCACAGCAAGCGGTCGAAAGCTCCGTTCCTGGCCGTCAACTGCGCCGCCATCCCCGACGCCCTGCTCGAAAGCGAGCTTTTCGGACACGAAAAAGGATCCTTTACCGGTGCCGACCGGCAGCGCATTGGAAAATTCGAACAGTGCTCGGGAGGGACGATCTTTCTGGACGAGGTCGGGGACATGTCTCCCCTCGTCCAGGGCAAGCTGCTGCGGTTGCTGCAGGAACAGCGTTTCGAGCGCGTGGGGGGAAATGAGACCATCCAGACCGATGTGCGGATCATCGCCGCGACGCATCGCGATCTGGACGCCATGTCGAATGCCGGCAAATTTCGGGCCGACCTCTATTACCGCCTCAACGGCTTCACCATCACAATTCCTCCGCTGCGCGAGCGGGGAGACGACATCCTTCTGCTGCTCGACCGGTTCTTCAATCTCTACGCTCGGCAATTGGGAAAGGAAGTTCAGGGAATCGCGCCCGACGCGATGAAGCTGTTGCTGGAGTACCCCTGGCCGGGAAACGTGCGCGAGATGCAAAGCGCCGTGCGGCGGGCCCTGTTGCAGACGACCGGGCCCGTGATGCTGGCCGAGTCGTTACCCGACGAGATTCGCACGGGGATCAGACAGGATGCGGCCGCGACTGGCGCCGTGCGCGCACACGGGCCGCTGGAGCAGTTGATCGAGTCGCGCCTGCAAGCCGGCACCACCGACCTTTATGCGGAAGCCGTCGCCGCCCTCGATAAGTGCGTACTGTCGCGGGTGCTGCGGCTCACCAATGGGAACCAGTCGCAGGCGGCGCGGATCCTGGGGATCACCCGCGGCAGTCTCCGTCACAAAATCCACGCGCTCAATATCCAGATCGAGAGCGTCGTCCTGCTCGAGGATGAGCCCGTCGACGACGCCGTCCTGGTGTCGTGACCGTTGTTGTTCATCCGCGCTACTCCTCCTGAGTCGGCACGGTTTCCGTAACTCCGGGCTTTGTCGGCTCGGCCTTTGCCGGTTCGGTCGGGGTCGCTGCGGACGACCCGAAATCCGCGGCGCGGGGCTGATCGGCAGAAAGGCCGACGCCGCGCGGCTGCTGGTCATCCAGTCCGGTACGTTGTGGCTGTTCC
>JBLMWR010000247.1:0-3522 GCA_050257335.1 Deltaproteobacteria bacterium
CCGGCGAGCAAAAGAATCTGACCCACGAACTGGCGGGAGAGCTGTGCGAAACGGCGATCGCCCAGGGCTTCGTCCCGGTCATTCTCGATTGGGACAACCGGTCGCCGCTCCCGGACGGGACGCGCATCCATTGTCCCGGCGCGGGCCACGAATTGTGGGAGGGGATCGGAACGGGGGACGCTGCGACGCTCGCTTCGCTGATCGAGGCCTCGTCTCTGATGATTGGCGTCGATAGCGGGCCGCTCCACGTCGCCGGCGCGACGACGACTCCCACGATCGGTGTCTGGACGCAGCATCATCCAGTGCACTTCTTCGATCTGGCCGATAACGTCCTGCACCTGGTCCCCGGCGACCACGAAAACCTCGCCGCGGGTCCCGAAGCGCTCGCTTTCTTCCGCGAGCGCTATCACCACCGCACATACAGGCAGCTTTCCGTCGATCTAGCGGCTGCCGTCGAGAGCCAATTGACCGGAGGCGACTTCGAAACTCTGGCCAACAAGAGGTTCCTCCGTCAATTGAGTGCGACCGCTTACGACTGGCGGTACTACGACGAACACAAGCGGGCGGGCCTGGACTATCTGGGATTCGGTTCCTGGCAGGAGGAGTACGGCCGCTGGTTGGTCGAGTCCCTGGGGTGGCAGGGCAATCACATTGTCGACGTCGGCTGCGCTTGCGGAAGCATCGCCCGTGGACTCCAACAGGCCGGCGCCGTCGTCCAGGGGGTTGACCTCTGTGAGCACATGATCCAGCTCGGCCGCGAGAAATGGCCCGATATGCGCGGCTCCCTTTTCATCTGCGATGCCGTCAACCTGCACCTCTTTGGCGACCAAAGTTACGACGGCCTGCATTCTGCACAGTCGGCCGAGCATTGGAAGCCGGAACTTGTCCCGTTCGTTCTCGCCGAACTGGCGCGGGTGACGCGCCCCGGAGGACTTTTCTTCTGCGCCCTCGACACGGAAGAGCTCTTTGCGCGGCAGGGCCGAACTATTGAAAACGAAGACCCGACGCATGTCTGTGTCCGGCCGATGGCATGGTGGCACGAACGGCTGGCCGCCGCGGGTTGGCAAGTCTGCAGCTCCGAATTCGAAGGAGTCCTTCGCGGCCATCCGCAAACCTTCTTGACGCGATACGACTGGGACTGGTTTATCGCTCGGAGGCTGCCATGAGAATTTGGCCGCTCCTTTCCGAGGTGCTGCATTCTGCCGATCGTCCGGCACCCTCCGCCTGGCAAGCGTGCTACGAAACGAAATTCGCGGTCATGCAGTTGCTTCAACCGCGGTCGATCGTTGAGTTCGGAGTCCGCACCGGCTACTCGGCATTTGCCTTCCTGACGGCTTGTCCAAAGACCCGATTTGTCGGGCTGGACGCGAACGTCGATGCCCACGGGGGATTTGTCGGAGCTATCGACCACGCCCGACGGATTCTGGCCCCGTTCGACGCGTCGATCGCCGAAATGACGACCGCCCAGTACGCGAAGCTGTTAGACGGTGATGCCGTGCTCCCGTCATACGATCTGATCCATGTCGATGCAGATCACACGTTTGCGGGCTGCACCTTCGATCTGGACCTCTCCCTGATGCTGTCACCGCGGCATATCGTTGTCGACGATTACCTCGGAATTCCCGACGTCGCGGCGGCCTGCGACGCCTTCTTCGCGCGGAATGGCGACGGATGGACGCGTATCGTTGTCAGCGATGGACATCACGGACTGGTGATTTTCTCGCGGGTCATCCCAAAGGCCGGAAATCTGCCGTTCGCGAGCAGCCAGCCGTCCTCCCTTCCAGGTTCCAAATGATCTTTTGCCAAGATGCTGTCGCCCAACCCTAACAACGCGGAAGGCACCATGTTTTCAGCTTCAGTCATTTCGCAATTTGACAAGATCAAGTCACCCCGAATCCTTGTCCTAGGGGACGTTATTCTCGACCGGTACACGTTCGGGAATGCCGAACGGGTCAGTCCCGAGGCCCCGGTCCTCGTGCTGCGCTGCGATGCGCAGGAAATCCGCCTCGGCGGGGCTGCGAGTGTCGCGTTTCTGCTCCGCGCATTGGGGGCCCAGGTGACGCTCGCTGGCGTCGTGGGAGATGACGCCGCCGGGCGGATGCTGCAGAAGTTGATCCAAAATGCCGGCATCGACAGCCACCTGGTCCGGACCGACCCCCACCGTCCCACGACGACCAAGGAGCGGTTTGTCGGCCGGACGGACGACCGTTCCTCCGGTGGCGGGCACCAGATCCTGCGGGTCGATTCGGAAAGCCGCGAGCCGATCGGTCATGAGCTGGAAGGCGAGTTGATCGCCGACATCCTCTCAAGGCTCGACGAGCACGACGCCCTGTTGATCTCCGATTACGCCAAGGGGGTGTGCACGTACCACTTGCTGGCCATCCTCCTTAACAACGCGAGGATGTCGGGGATTCCGACGATCGTTGACCCGGCGCGGATCGCCGATTACGGCCGCTACCACCGGGCCACCCTGGTGAAGCCCAATCGGGCGGAAGCCGAGCTGGCTGCCAACCGCCGGATCCGCACGCCGCAGGATGCTCTTTATGCTGCCCGCCATCTCTGCCGTCGGCACGAGTTCGAAGCGACCCTCGTCACGCTGGACCAGGAGGGGATGGCGCTAGTCCACGACGACGACTCGGAAGAACTGTTCCCGACGGAGCCCCGAGAGGTCTGCGACGTGACCGGCGCCGGCGACATGGTCCTGGCGACGTTGGGGTTGTGCGTCGCCTCCGATCTGACCCTGGCCAATTCGATCCGGATCGCCAACGTGGCCGCCTGCCTCGAAGTCGAACGCCTCGGCGTTGCCCCGATCACCCGCGCCGAGCTCCGCACCGCATTGGAAAGAGCAAAGGGGGGAGCGCGTCACTCAGCGTCAGTCGTCGATGGTCAGGCGTCAGTTGTCGCCACTGACCACTGTCCACTGACTACTGACAAATCCGAAATCCGAAATCCCCAATCCGAAATCGCGTCGAAACTCACGACGCTCCCCGCGATGACTGAATTCGCCAGCGAATACCGACTCGCGAAGAAGACCACGGTCTTCACCAATGGCTGTTTCGATCTATTGCACATCGGCCACGTCCGTTGCCTGCAGGAAGCGGCCGCGCTCGGCGACGTGCTGATTGTCGCCGTCAACAGCGATG
The DNA here is from genome assembly GCA_050257335.1 of Deltaproteobacteria bacterium. GTDB lineage: Bacteria > Planctomycetota > Planctomycetia > Planctomycetales > Planctomycetaceae > JACQFH01. Next base: position 3,144 of record JBLMWR010000247.1, read on the forward strand.
CCAGTGTCCGCCGACTCAAAGGAGAAGGTCGTCCGGTGATCTCGGAAAGGGAGAGGGCCGCGCTCGTCGCCTCGCTCGAATGCGTTGATTACGTGGTGATCTTCGACGACGACACACCGCACCGATTGCTGGAACAGATTCGGCCCAACGTGCTCGTCAAAGGCGGAACGACTGGCGAGATCGTCGGCCGGGAAGTTGTCGAATCATACGGCGGCCTGGCCATTCGTGTAAGCGAATTACCGGGGATCTCGACAACGGAAATCATCACCCGCCTCCACGAGTCGCAACCACCGCCCGAGAAACAACGCGCCGGCGGTCAATCCGCAGATCTTGCTCCTCTGCCTGCCATCCACTGACTTCACAACTGCGAACACGAAAA
>JBLMWR010000248.1:0-2859 GCA_050257335.1 Deltaproteobacteria bacterium
CTACGTCTTCACCGAGCATCACGAGTCGCACGCCGCGAGCGCATTTTTTCCGTCGCCGTTCGAAGAGGCGGCGATCTTGACGATCGACGGCGTCGGAGAATGGGCCACGGCCAGCTACGGCGTGGGACGCGGCAACAAAATCGCCCTCTCGCACGAGCTGCACTTTCCGCATTCGCTGGGCCTGCTGTATTCGGCGTTCACTTACTACTGCGGTTTTAAGGTGAATTCCGGAGAATACAAGCTGATGGGGCTGGCCCCCTACGGCCGGCCGCAGTACGCCGATCTCATCCGCGACAAGCTGCTGGATATCAGAGACGATGGCTCGTTCCGCATGGACATGTCGTACTTCAATTATTGCCAGGGGCTGACGATGACCTCCGAAAGGTTTCACCGGCTGTTCGGAGGGCCGCCCCGCCAGCCCGAATCGCCGCTCGACCAGCGGCACATGGACGTCGCGGCATCGATTCAGCTCGTGACCGAAGAGATCATGCTGAAGATGGCCCGCCACGTGCACCGCGAAACGGGGATGAAGAACCTGTGCCTGGCGGGCGGCGTGGCCCTCAACTGCGTGGGGAACGGCCGGCTGCTGCGCGAAGGCCCCTTCGAAAACCTGTGGATTCAGCCCGCCGCGGGGGACGCCGGCGGCGCGCTTGGCGTGGCCCTTTTTATCTGGCATCAGTTGCTCGCCAAACCCCGCGCGGTTGGCCCCACCGACTCGCAGGCCGGCTCGCTCCTGGGGCCGCACTACAGCGACGACGAGATCCGTACGTTTCTGGAGTCGAAGGGGGCGAAGTTCCGTTATTTTACCGACGACGAATCGCTGTGCGACGCCGTCGCCGATCTATTGGTCGCCGAAAAGGTGGTGGGGTGGGTGCAGGGAAGGATGGAATTCGGCCCGCGGGCGCTGGGAAGCCGCAGCATTCTGGGGGACGCCCGCAGCACGGCGATGCAGTCGGTGATGAACCTGAAGATCAAGTTCCGCGAGTCGTTCCGGCCGTTCGCCCCCAGCGTCCTCGAAGAGCGAGTCGATGAATTCTTCGAAACCCGGCCGCACGAGCAGAGCCCCTACATGCTGCTGGTGGCCCCGGTCCGCGAGTCGAAACGGGCCAAAGTCAACGGCGCAATGGACTGCCTGCAGGGGATCGACAAACTGAAAGTCTGCCGGTCGGAAGTCCCCGCCGTCACGCACGTCGATTACTCCGCCCGAATTCAGACGGTGGACCGCGAGCGCCACGGGCGGTACTACACGCTGCTCAAGAAATTCGCCGAGCGGACCGGCTGCCCGGTGATCATCAACACGAGCTTCAACGTCCGCGGGGAACCGATCGTGTGCGCCCCCGAGCACGCCTTCCGCTGCTTCCTCTCGACCAACATGGATGCACTCGTCCTCGAACGGTTCGTGCTGCTCAAGGAAGATCAACCGGGCGCGACGAAACACGAAGTCGATAAATATCTCGCCGAGTTTCAACTGGATTAGAAATTCCCATGCCCCTCGTCGAAATCAACAAAAACCCCTCCCCCCGCGAGTTGCGGTGGTTCGGCCTGTTGCTCGTCGCCTTCTGCGGTTTCGTGAGCGGGCTCGTGTACGCGAAGTTCCACTGGCCCGTCGCGTCGTGGATTCCCGTCGCGGCAGGATCGGTCGTGGCTGCGATCTACTACCTTGTTCCTTCCGTCCGCCGTGCGATTTACCTCGGATGGATGTACGCCTTCCTGCCGCTGGGGATGCTGACCAGCTTGCTGCTGCTGGCGGCGATCTATTTCCTGGTTTTCACCCCCATCGGTCTCCTGATGCGGCTGGTCGGCCGCGAACGCGTCCCGCGCCGTTTCGACCCGCAGGCCCAAACCTATTGGGTTCCGCGCCCCCCGCCCCGGCCGCCGGAGTCATACTTCCGGCAGTTTTGAGGCCGGACGTCTGGCTTGCAGCCTGACAGCGCTGCGGCTTTGAGCGTCCCAGGTGGCGAACCGGCCAAAAGATTGGCCCCGTAGCATGGGCTTCCCAGCCCGTGCGTCCTGAACCACGCGTTGAAAAAGGGAACTGGTTCCGAAGCAAATCGAACGTTGAAATGCGCACGGGCTGGGAAGCCCATGCGGCTTGCCTCCGCTCCGACCCGTCGCACGTTAGAATGCACCAGCCAATGTTCCATCACCCGCCGGGAGACTCTCATGAGACCCCTCGCCACCTTTTCCGTTCCATTGCTCCTTCTTGCCGGGCCGCTGTTTGCCGCCGATGAGGCGAAGCAATTGCCCCCCACGTACGCCGAGATCTCTTACGGGCCGCATCCGCGAAACGTGCTCGATTTCTGGAAAGCCGAAGGGGAGGGGCCGCGGCCGCTCCTCGTTTACATCCACGGCGGGGGCTGGACCGGCGGGGACAAAAAACAGAATACGGCCAATTATCAGCCGTTTCTCAACAAGGGGATTTCGTGCGCGGCGATCAATTACCGGCTGACCGGAGAAGCCCCCCTGCCGGCGCCGGTGCACGATGCCGCCCGGGCCATTCAGTTTCTGCGGACGAAGGCGCGCGAGTGGAACATCGACACGAAGCACATCGCGCTTACCGGCGGCAGCGCCGGGGCGTGCACTTCGATGTGGCTCTTGTTGCACGACGACCTGGCCGATCCGACGGCGTCCGACCCGGTGCTGCGCGAATCAACCCGCGTCTGCGCCGCCGCGGTGAGCGCCGGCCAGACGTCGATTGACCCGAAGGTGATCGAAGAGTGGCTGGGGCCCAACGTCCTGAAGCACCGCATGATCAACATGGCGGTCGGCGAGCCGACGATCGAAGGGGCCCTCAAAAACTACGAGAAGCACAAGGCGCTCTACGTCGAGTTTTCCCCCTATAACCACGTCGATGCAAAG
>JBLMWR010000249.1:0-2615 GCA_050257335.1 Deltaproteobacteria bacterium
GCAGACGATGGCCTCGTTCTTCATCACGTCGAGGTGCTCGCGGCGGATGACGTCGATACAGCCCGTGGCGGTGACGAAGATGTCTCCCAGGGGGGCCGCTTCCTCCATCGTCGTCACCTGATATCCTTCCATCGCCGCCTGCAGGGCGTTGATCGGGTCGATCTCGGTGATGACGACCCGCGCCCCCAGGCACTTCATGGCGTGGGCGCACCCCTTCCCCACGTCGCCGTAGCCGCACACCACCACCACTTTGCCGGCGACCATGATGTCGGTGGCCCGCTTGATGCCGTCCGCCAGCGATTCGCGGCAGCCGTACAGGTTGTCGAACTTGCTCTTGGTCACCGAATCATTGACGTTGATGGCCGGGATGGTGAGCTTTCCCTGGGCGTGCATGTGGTAGAGGCGGTGCACGCCGGTCGTCGTCTCTTCGGAAATTCCGCGGATCCCCGCGAGCAGCTCGGGATAGCGGTTGTAGCACATCGCCGTCAGGTCGCCGCCGTCGTCGAGAATCATGTTGAGCGGCTGGCCGTCGGGCCAGTACAGCGTCTGCTCGATGCACCAGTCGAACTCTTCTTCGGTCATTCCCTTCCAAGCGAAGACCGGAATGCCGGCTTTGGCGACGGCCGCCGCGGCATGGTCCTGCGTCGAAAAAATGTTGCAGCTCGACCAGCGGACCGTCGCCCCCAGCGCGGTCAGGGTCTCGATGAGGACCGCGGTCTGAATGGTCATGTGGAGGCAGCCGGCGATCCGCGCGCCCTTGAGCGGCTTCGTGGCACCGTACTTTTTCCGCAGGGCCATCAGCCCCGGCATTTCGTTTTCGGCCAGTTCGATCTCTCGGCGGCCCCACTCGGCCAGGGACATGTCCTTGACTTTGTACGGCAGCGAAGACACGGCAGCGGCAGGAGGCATTTCGGCAAGTCCTTATGAAATATGCGATTGTGAGCGGATTCGACGGTGGTTATTTGCGGAAGGGTACAGTAGCGTGCGCCGCGGATTCGCGTCAAGACGGAATCCTCTTCGGCGGGTGCCTCCGTCAATTGGGCGTGGTCGTCAAACTGCCGCAGCCCGCCGTCTTTTTGGCGGCCGGGGCACGACCCGCGTCCCGGCTTGCTCTCAGCGGCCGGGACGCTCGCGTAACCGAATGACGGGCAATCCGCGCTGGCGGAACTGTATGACTTTGTCGGAATGGAGCTCGGCACCCCGATCGGGGTGCAAGCGATTAGCCGGGGGTTGAGCGGAGCGATACCCGGTAAGTCGATCACGAACAAGATTGCACCTGCGCCCTGCGGAGTCGGTCCGACGGCAAGATCCCATAGTGCGCTGTCGTGTTTAGCCCGCGGAATCTTCTGCGATTCTTCGACGCTTTCGACGGACCCGTTTACCGTCGCCTCACTCCGCCCTGGAGCAGCGCCAGCACCTGCGGATCGTCCAGGCGGCTGGCCACGTAAGCCGCATGGCTGAAATCCAGGCAGCGGCTGTGGTCGTTCGGGACCGACACCACAACGGCTTTGGCGCTCACCCCGGCGGTCGTCCCGGCGTGGCTGTCCTCCAGAACGAGCATCTCGTGCGGGGCCACTCCCAGGCGCTCGGCAGCCGTCAGGTAGATCTCGGGATGCGGCTTGCCGTGCGTCACGTCTTCGGCAGCCAGCGTCGTATGAAACCGCTCGAGCAGCTCGAACCGGTTCAGAATCTCTTCCAGATACCGGCGGCCGGACGACGTGGCGACCCCTTTCGTCAGGCCTCGCGTTTCGATGTGTTCCAGCAACGTGTACAACCCCGGCATGGGGGCCAGCCGATCGGCCGCCATTTCGGTGAAGAGCGTCCGCGTTTCGTCGATCAACCCGGGAACGGTATCGGACAGATCGTGAAAGTCGATCATGATCTGCAGCGCTTCGGGTGCCCTCCGGCCCATCATCTGCTGCAGCAGCTCGCGAGTCATCTCCTTATCGCGCCGCGCCAGCACCAGCCGGCCGACTTCATTGAAAATGTCCTCGGTATTGAACATCAGCCCGTCGAGGTCGAAGACGACGGCCTTGATTGGGGAAATCATTTCACTCCCGAATGAATATCTATGTGTGTATAACAGCCAAAATTGCGCTTTTGGCGAGCTGCCGAGACTGCATTTGCCGCAACATGAGAGTGCCAGAGCGGTTGCGTAATCGCGACAGCCCTTCTCCGAAGCCCGTTTCGAACGCGCGAAAAACCCTGGAAAACAGAGAGAATTCTCTGTAACAGGAACGCAGCCACGGCCCTGCGCGTGCATGAATATTATACTTCTCGCATCCGCGTTTATACATCGACAGGCGCTCTCGTGAGTGTTGTTCGATGCGATCAAAAGTTCCCGCTACGGCCGACTGGCCGAGCGGATTTTCAAACTCGACCGTTCTGGGCATATCTCTCGGATCGGAAGCCGACCTCATCTGGGAGATCGTCTCGTTTTCGCGACAGCAATTGGCGTCCTTTCCCCCGTTTCCCCTCGCGGGAGAAGGGTTGGGGGTGGGGGGATGGAAAACGCCGGGAGTTACAACGAAATTGATCTTGTGGAATCCGCTGATTTGTGTTGCGCTTCTCGGTCGGTGGTGGAACCACGGTTTTGAACTGGCCAAGGAGCAGCC
>JBLMWR010000250.1:0-4419 GCA_050257335.1 Deltaproteobacteria bacterium
AGCGGATTTTGGAGGAGCTGCGGGTCTCTTTGTTGTAATTCCGCTGGTTGGTGAGCAGCACATGCTCGATGTGCTCGGGGCGGGCGACCAGATGGACGACCTGTGGGCCGAGGCGGCAGCGGACGACGTCGCCGTACCGGCGCCGGCTTTCCAGCATCAACCCGAGCACATCGCGGCGGAATTCGAGCAGGCTACCGATCAGCGGCCAGCCACGCGGACCGGGAGCGATGCAGTCCTCCCGGGCAAGCCGGCAGGGACCGGTCAGTCCGGCGCGGGACCGGCTCAGTGGGAATATCCCCATTCGTCGAAGCTCCTCCTCCATTCCGTCGCCACGGTTTCCCGCAGGGCCGACGACAATTCTTCGTATTCGTTCCTTTTGTACCCATCCAGCGAGGCAAGGTACCCCTTCAGCCGGGGCTCCACGGCGTCGAAGCCCGGCAGCGACAGCGCCTCGTAGAGCCGGCGCATCTCGGCGAGCGGGACGCGCTCCAGGTCCTCGAATGACATCTCGTGAAAGTTGCCCGGTGGAATGAGGCCGCGGTATTCGAAGAACGAATCGTACATGGCCGTGTACCGGTCGAGAATCCCGCGGTCGACCGTCTCGCGCTTCGGTCGCTGCAGGTACGTATACCAGACGGCCGTGTCGAAGTAATGCTGCGTCGATCGGAAGACGGTGCACGGGTGACGGTGAATGTGCACGAATCGGGCCCGCGGGAACATGTCGAGCAGAAGCCTGATCCGCGCGGTGTGCGGCGGCGACTTGAGCACCAGGGCCCGGCCGTGTTTGCAGGTCAGCTTCTTCATGAAGCGGAGCAGCGCCCCCTTCCACTCGGCGATTTCGTTCTCAGGAACGCCGTCGAACGTCAGATAGCGGCTGTAATGCGCTTCGCGGCGCGGAAAGGAGATCCCCAGGTACAGCGAGTAAAAGCAGCTCAGGAGCATGGCGAACTCGTCTTCCTGCGGCGAGGCGAAGCTGAGGGCCATGTTGTCCATGGGGCGTTTGTCGGGGAGGAGAAAGGCGAATCGCCGGGTGTTGACTTCCTCGGTGCTGAGGAACGTGTGGGGATTGACGACCTGATACGTGTTGGCAAAGGCGAACTGATCGGTGTCGAGGGCCAGCAGGTTGTGCAGATGGGTCGTTCCGCTGCGCCAGTGCCCCAGCACGAAGAGGGGAGGTTCGGTAATTTCGACTTTCTCGATGGCGGGTCCGAAACGCCGTTCCTCCTGCCGCCGGTAGTACGAATTGATGAAGCTCACCAGCGAGACGAATGCCGCGCGGTGCCAGTATGCCGGATCGACGGCAAACCGGTTTTCGCGGAGCAGGCGCCACCAGTCTCCCGCCGAGACGCCGGCGAGGTAATTGTGCCCCAGGCTCCAGCGGTGTTTCAGCTTTGCGGACATGGCCGTTCGTCGTGCGGGACTGAAATCCCCATTACGTGGATTTCATCATTCGCTCGAGGCGCAGGTAATCGATCTTGGCGTTGTGCCGCCGGTCGACGGGGATCTCGCGGCACACGCGGACTTCGTCGACGCGCGCCCGGCGGCGATGGCCGTCGAGGAACGCCCGTTCGGGCCGGTCCTGCGGATCAGCGAGCTCGACGGCAAGAATCCGGCGACCGTCACGGGCCACCAGGGCCGCCCGGTGGATGCGCGGGTCGTCAACGGCGCAGGCTTCGGCGGCGAGTGGATAGAGCACGCCGTTTCCGTCGGCGATGCGTGCCGCGCAGCGTCCCAGCAGCCAGAGCCGGCCGCGGTCGTCGAAGTACCCGGCGTCCCCCGTCCTGTGCCAGACGGCGCCGTCGACGCGGAACTTGGTCGCCTGCTCGTCGCGGCCGTGAAGGTAGCCGGGAAGAACATGTTCGCCGCTGACGACGATTTCGCCGGGCCGGTTGGCAGGCAGGCATTCGCCGACAAAATCTGCGCTGGCGAACGGGCCGATGCGGGTTCCCCAGCGGTCGGGGAGGATGGCCACTCGGATCGCGCCGACGGGCGCTCCCGCCAGCAGGCCCCGGCCGGCGCGCATGGCCTCGCGATCGGCAGGCTCGATTTCGTCGAGGGCGATGCGAGCGATCGGCTCGGCCTCGGTGGAACCATAGACGGCCTGCACTTCGGCCAGCGGCGCCAGTCTCTGCATCCCCTCCAGCAACCGCGGAAAGACGGGCGCTCCCCCCGTGAACAGCTTCCGCAGGCTCGGCAGCGCAAGGGAGCGCTGCGCGCCGTGTCGGGCGAGCCTCTCGAAGAACGCCGGAGAGGCGGCGGAGCTGACGGGCTGATGTTCGCCGATCTGCGCCACGACCGGCGCCGGGTCGATCGCGCCGGGATATCGCAGGTCCACGGCCGGGAGGAGACTGGTCACTCCCGAAGCCAGGTTCGCCAGAAGGACGATCGGCATGGTCGTCAAATCGACGTCGCCGGCCTTCAACTGCAGGGCGTCGGCAAGAATGCGATGTTGCGCGTGCAGGAATCCGTGCGAGCGCAGGGCCGCCTTGGGCTCCCCCGTGCTGCCGCTGGTGAAGGTGACGAGCGCCGGCGCCTCGGGCGGGCAGGGAACGATCGCTTCGCAGGGGGCGGCGAGCGCGGCCCGGCTCCAGCGGACGGCGCCGGGAACCGGCGGTCCGATGACAAATTTCTTCGAAATGGCGCGCAGGGCCGGCGAGCGCAGGCGCAAGAGATGCGCTCTGGTCGCGGCGATCAGGGCCCGCGGCCGCTCGAGCGCACAGCAGCGCTCGACGTGCTCGCGGCCCGCCGCCGGGTCCACGAACATGGCGACCAGCCCCAGCCGGAAAATCGCGGCCAGAGCGACGTACAATTCCGTGGACATCGGCTGCAGAATGAGCGCCGGATCGCCGGCGCGCAGGCCCGCATCCCGCAACAGGCCGGCGGCCTGTGCGGCGGCGCTGTCGAGGCGGGCGAAAGTCGTGCGGCGGACGCGCCGGCCGATCCCTTCGATAATGGCCGGCACGTCGGGCTGGCTTTGTGCCCTGACCGCGAGGATCTCCGCGATATTCATCTGCGAAGTCTTTCTTACGGGCCGATGTTCTCGAGGGTGCGGGCAAACAGCGCATAGCGTCGCATCGGCCGGGCGATGCGATCGCTGATCGTGCGGGCGGCGCTGGTGTCGAGCATCAGGGCGTGAATGGCCCGCCGGTATCCCAGTTCGCGGGCCGCTTTGTGGCAGCGCGCCGCCAGCACGCGGCCAAGCCCCGTCCCCCGAAAGTCGGGATGAACGGCGAGCGTCTTGATGATCACGGTGTCGGCGTCGGGGCCCCGCCGGGCCCGCAGCAGATCCGGCACGGCGAAGATAAAGCCGACCAGTCGCGCGGCCTGCCGCGCCAGCAGGATCAATTCCGGCCGGACGCACGTTTGGAGCTCCAGATACTGCGCCAGAAAATCTTCGCGGCGGACCGGCGTGAAAAGAAAGGCGTCGCGAAAGCAATCGATCGTCAGCCCGTGGATGGCGGTCAGTTCTTCCTCCAGATTCTCCATGACAATCTGGCGAACGCCGATCCCCAGCGATTCGACGCGATGCAGCACTTCGGTGAGCCCGCGGTCCTGCTGTGACAGGTCGCTGTTCAGCGCCGAATAGTAGCGTGCCAGCACGGTAAAGCCATTGTCGAGAAAATGGCCGGGCCATTCGTCGGGATGATCCGGCTCCATGAAAAACGGGCGCTCGGTGCCGCGCTCGACGATCAGCCGGTAATTCTGCCAGGTGCTGCCGTCCATTGGTCCGACGGCCAGGGTGCAGCCGCGCGCGGCCAATTGCCCGCAGGCCAATTCGAGCAGACGGGTCGCGGCGAGCGCGTCCCGGGCGGCGTAATGGCCGATGAGCCCCACGCGGTGCCCGGCGTGCGACGGAGTCTGTTCCCACCACAGGGCGCAACGCGCGCTCACGGATTGGTCCTGGCGGACCAGCATCCACAGCGCGTCGGGTCGCTGCCGGGAGAGCGCGGCACGGGACGCCGGCGCGAAACCGGGGGCGGTGCAAAAACGCGCCCATTCGTCGGGCCCGGCGACCGCGAGAGGTTGATCGGGGATCGTGCTTGTTGTTTCGGGCATGAGAGATCAGGCGAGAAGACTGTGCGAAACTCACTTGTAACATATCCGGAATCTTGAAGGCAGCGTTGGACGGATGTATCCCTGTTTCCCTGCGGAGTCGCCGCCGTGAACGGCCCCGCTTTCACCTTATGGACAATCCGGTTCCGTTGCGGGTATTCTCTGAAATGCGCCGATCGGGTGTTGCGCAGCCTGGTGAATTTCGCCCGGTTGTACGGCCGGCAGTGCCCGGCCGCTTCGAACCGCGCGGGGCATGATTCAGGCGCACAGCCGCCTTCGTGAAGGAGTGCCGATTGACGGACCGCCAATTCTCCGCCACCCGAAAACCCCCGACGCGCGACGGCGGCGGGGAGGTCCATCTCAAGC
>JBLMWR010000251.1:0-2764 GCA_050257335.1 Deltaproteobacteria bacterium
AGTAGAGCGGATTCGCGGCCTGAGCCCGGGGGACGGTCCCGCGCCAACGCGGCGGCGCCAGCGCCCGAAGGATGGGACGAAGCGCGCCTGCCGCCCGGCCGGCAGAATCAATGCCTCCCCTCGTTCCGCGTCTCGTCGCCAGTCCCATTTTTTACAGGCCGTCCTGATTTTTTTGATATATCAAAACTTGTATTGAACATTACACAAATATTCGCTACGCTGGTCATCGAAATCGGTTGTTCCCCGGCCAAGTCCGGGACGGCTGAGCGTCCGCGGGATCCGTTTCTGACGAGACTGCCGGAGGGAAGCCATGCGTTTCGCCGAATCCATGACGAGTTTTCGCCGTCGCGCCGCCTGCGGGCCGGACCGGGGCTTTACGCTGATCGAACTGCTGGTGGTCATCGCCGTCATCAGCGTCCTGGTGTCGCTGCTGCTCCCCGCGGTGCAGCAGGCGCGGGAGGCCGCCCGCCGCGCGCAATGCCGAAACAATCTGCACCAGATCGGTCTGGCGCTCCACGGCTACCATGAGGCGCACGGCGTCTTTCCGCCGGCCTACGTGGGGAACCCGTTCGGATCGGGAAGCGCGAACGGCGTGACCTACACCGACGGCAACGCCAACGGTCCCTCGGGCTTCGCGTGGGGAGCCCTGCTTCTGCCGCAGCTCGACCAGCAGCCGCTCTACCAGAGCTTCAATTTCAGCGTTCCCTGCTGGGGACCGCCGAACCTGAGCCTGGCGGCGACGAAACTGCCGGTCTTTCTGTGCCCGTCGGCGAGCGGGGGAAGCGACGGCTTTTTCGTGGACCGGTATGCGGGCGACGCCTGGGCCCCGACGCTCTCGCCGGCGCCGTACGACCCGCCGATCTTCCTGGCCCACGCCCACTATGTGACCAACGCCGGAATTCATCAGCCGTGGGGCCGGGAGACGAGCTTTACCGATTTCTCGGTCCCGGAGATCATCACGCAGAACAACAATCAGCCGGCGTTCATCGAAGGGCCGTTCTACCGCAACGCCCGCATCAGCGCCGCGAGTGTGACCGACGGGCTCTCGCAAACCGTGTTTGTCGGCGAGCACAGTTCGGTGCTGAGCGACAAGACGTGGGTGGGGGTGGTCGCCTGGAGCGCGACCTGTCCCAAGCCGCCGTTTCCCTCGGCCTGCAACAGCGGGGGGGCACTGGTGGGGGCGCACAGCGGCCCCGACACACACGATCGGCCGCAGGTGATCATTCACGCCCCCAATAACCCGTTCGGGCACACCGACGAGATGTATTCGGAGCATGCCGGCGGCGCCAACATCCTGTTCGGAGATGGTTCGGTGCGTTTCGTCTCCGAATTCATGAATCCCTTCACCTGGGTGGCGGTCTCGACCCGCAACGGCCGTGAAGCCGTCAGCGTCGATTTTTGAGGAACCGAACCAGCCATGCCCATGCGTCGCCTGCCATCCCGCCTGCTTCTTGTCGCGATGACGTGCCTGATTGCCGGCGGTTGCAGTCCCCCGCAGGTTCTGGACGACGATGAATGCTTTTCGACGGTTGACGCCCTGTGGACCGCCGTGACCGCGCACAGCCCTGACCTGCTCGAGCAGACCGCCGCCGACCTGGATCGCCTGCGTGATGAGGAACGGCTATCGGAGGAAGGGTACGCAGCGCTGGAGAAAATCATGGACCAGGCGCGCGCCGGCGACTGGGAACATGCCGCGAAACGGCTCAAGACATTCATACAGGGACAGCGGCGCCATGCGCGATGAGTGTCGATCGTGTTTGTGACTCCCTGGGGCATTTCCGCTCTCTTCTCAAGCCGGTTCGCCGCCCCGTGAAAGTACGTCAGGCTTACTGCCTGACAGCAATGTGGGTGTGATAATTCGTCGGGGGAACCGGCCAACACGCGTTCGTTCGATGAATGGACGTGGTGGGCGCGGAACGCCGGTTTTCGTCTCAAGTGGGAAGACACGGAAACCGCCGCAGCCGGCTGGCTGGCCTTACGGAATCAGGCGCACCGGGGTCAGGCGGTTCACGGTGATCAGGTCTGATTTCAACTCAGGGTGCGGTACGCGGCTGCCGTTGACGCCCGCCGCGCGGCCGACCCAGCCTTCCAGGCTGACTCCCGGGGCGGGCACCAGGTATGCGAGGACGCGGCCGCCAGGAGCCAGCAGCACGTACCGCGGGGCGCCCCGGCGCGTCAGGGCCGAGCGTTCGACGATGCCGGCGCCGTCGAATCGTGGCTGGCGGAGGCTGGCCAGTTGCGCTTCCTGGCGGCGCTGAATTTCCGCCAATTCGGCATCGCGGCGGGCGGTCTCCGTCTGGACGCGGGCCAGCTCTTCCTCTTCGGATCGCGTCTTCCGGTAATCGGCAATCCGGTTGAGACGGCTGTCGATCATCTGCTGAACGTTGCTGCTGTCGGTTTCTTCCCGGAGCGCCTGGTAGTCGGTTTCGAGCTGGCCGAAGTCCCATTCCAGGACGGGCTTGATGAGAATCGACCGGAAACGGGCGTCGAGACGGTCGAGCTCGTCCAGAATACCATCCTGCCTGTGGTTTCCAGGTTTGGCCGTGCCAGTCTTGCTCTCTTTGCGCACCAGCGGCCGGTTCGCGATCGGACGCTCACGATTCCGGGGCGCGGCGGCGTCATCCAGATATTCGTGGTTCTGCGAATCGGCGATTGGTTTTTCGAATGACGGAGAATCGTCGTCGGCGCGCGGCAGCGGGGGCGCCGGGCGCTTGGGACGATCCGAGGTGACCGGGGCTTCGAACGGGTCGCCTGCCTGGATTCG
>JBLMWR010000252.1:0-14135 GCA_050257335.1 Deltaproteobacteria bacterium
ATCGATTTCAACTGGCGCCCGCGACTGACTGATTCGTTCGGTCTGAACCTGGGCTTGACTCCGGGGTTGTACGGCGACTATCGCGAGATCGACAGCCGTACGCTGCAATGGACCGGCTGGGCACTTGCCGAATGGACAGTATCGCCCACCGTTCAGATTCTCGCCGGCGCCGTGTTTGTCCGGCAGCTTCAGGTGGGCGTGCTCCCGGCAGGCGGAGTGATCTGGCTTCCCGACGACGACACGCGCTTCGAATTGATCTTTCCGCGTCCGCGGATCGCCCGGCGGCTGAGCGTGACCGAACGGCGCGAGTGCTGGGGTTATGTGGGGGGCCAGCTCGGCGGCGGCGCCTGGTCGGTCGCCCTCCCCGACAACTCCCGCGACCTGTTGCGCTACAGCGACCTGCGTTTGCTCCTGGGGGTGGAATGGCTGAGCGATCGGGGGCTCTTGGGGGTGATCGAGGCAGGGTACGTCTTCGATCGCCATCTGTTCCTCGAAGCGGCCTCGGCCTCTCCGAATTCTACGCTGCTGTTGCGTGCCGGCATCTGCTTCTGAGGCCCGGCGGGGCCGGACCACGATTTTGCGATTTTGCGGTTGATCGACCGTGAATTTGCCATCGCCGCGGACGACCGATACAAATACGTCATGCACGGGGTGACGGGCGGGCTGAACAAGCCCGCCCCACGGGAAATTGCCGGCAATACCGCAAACCAAGAATTCACAGCGTCCGAGCGTGCCTGCTGCTTTTGACACAAGGAACAGTCGATGAACCGTGATTTGTTCAGCCTCGAAGGGCAGACCGCTGCCGTGATTGGCGGGACGGGGGTCCTTGGCGGGGCCATGGCGGCGGCGCTGGCCGGCTTTGGGGCCAAGGTGGCGATCGTCGGCCGTAATGAAGAGCGCGGAATGAAGCGGGTACGCGACATCGAAGTGGTCGGCGGGACGGCATTGTATCAGACGGCCGACGCGCTCGACCGCGATTCGCTGGTGCGGGCCCGCGAGGCGATCGGCGGCAAGTTCGGATCGGTCGGCATCCTGGTCAATGCCGCCGGCGGGAACCGTCCCGACGCCACGCTTCCCCCCGGCAGCGATTTCTGCAAATTGCCGCTGGCCGCCTGGCAGCAGGTCTTCGATCTCAACCTCGCCGGGGGCGTGCTGCTTCCCTCCCAGGTGTTTGGCGAAACGATGGTAGCGGCGGGGTGCGGGAGCATCGTCAATATCGCCTCGCTCTCGGGGATGATTCCCTTGTCGCGCGTCGTGGCGTACGCGGCGGCGAAAGCGGCGGTCATCAACCTCACGATGTTTCTGGCGCGGGACTGGGCGCCGCGCGGCGTGCGGGTCAATTCCATCAGCCCCGGTTTCTTTCCCGCCGATCAGAACCGGGCCCTGCTCTTTAACTCCGACGGCAGCCCCAGCCAGCGCGGACGGCAGATTCTCGAACACACGCCGATGGCCCGCTTCGGCGAACCGTCGGAACTGGCCGGGGCCGTCGTGTGGCTCGCCGCGCCAAAGGCCTCGTCGTTCGTCACCGGCCAGAACATCGTCGTCGACGGCGGTTTCATGTCGACGACGATCTGACGGATCGTAGCACCGCCTTCAGGCGGGCTGCCCGAAAGCGCCTGAAGGCGGTATTACGAGCTCTCTTTGACCAGCCGTCTCGCAATGGTGCCGTCCGTTCAGCACGGCGGGATAAGTCTGGCGAATGGATGTCAAACGCGCGGCTTGCTGCCGGCGAGGAACGTATGCGTCCACACCGCAAGCGGCAGGATGCCGCTTCTACGTCACCGCGCTGGAACATCTTTCGGCAGGCCGCTATAAAAGTCGTTCACTCATCGATCGATTCAACAACCTGAAATTCCTCCGAACATCGCTTGCGTGGAGCCACCATGGCCGGCCTGACCATTCGCCAGGATCCTTGTGATCTCGATTTTCTCTCGCTGGGGGCGCTTGTCCACCGGCTCGATCCGGGGATCATCCCGTTTCGCAAAGCCCGCTCGTTCGACGTGCACGTCTCGGGCGGAGAATACAACGTCGCCGCCAACCTTGCCGACTGCTTCGGCCTGAAAACCGGGATCGCCACGGCGATGGTCAACTATGGAATCGGCGAGATGGTGCAGGCCCGTGTGCGGGAGATGGGGGTGAGGCCCTTCTATAAATGGTTCGAGCACGACGGCGTGCGCGGTCCGAACATCGCCACCGTCTACAGCGACCGCGGCCAGGGAGTGCGCGGGCCGGTGGTCTTCTACAATCGGGCGAACGAGGCCGGCGCGATGCTCAAACCAGGGGATTTCGACTGGGCGAGAATTTTCGAAGCCGGCGTGCGGTGGTTCCATTCGGGCGGCATCTTCGCCGCCCTCTCGAAAACGACGTCCGAGGTCATCATCGAAGGGATGAAGGCGGCGCATGCCGTCGGTGCGATCAATTCGTTCGACCTCAACTACCGTGCCAAGCTATGGGCCTCGATCGGCGGCGACAAGGCGGGGCAGGAGATCATCGGCCGGATCGTAAGCCACGTCGACGCGCTCATCGGAAACGAAGAGGACCTGCAGAAAGGGCTGGGGATCGCCGGCCCGGCGGTGGATAAATCCAAATCGAAGCTCGACCCGGACACGTTCTTCACGATGATCGACCGGGCGGTCGAGAAATTCCCGAACGTCAAACTCGTGGGGACGACGCTCCGCGAGGTGCACTCGACCAACCGGCACGACTGGGCGGCCGTGCTCTGGCTGGGCGGCAAGCGATACGTGAGCCCCACCTGCCAGCTCGACGTGCTTGACCGCATCGGCGGCGGGGACGGTTTCGCCGCGGGATTGATCTACGGCCTGATCTCCGGCCGATCTCCTGAAGAGTCGCTGCGCCTGGGGTGGGCCCACGGCGCGCTCCTCACGACATTCCCCGGCGACGTCACGATGGCCAGGCTCCCGGAAGTCGAAGCCCTCGCCAAAGGGGGCTCGGCCCGCGTCCAGCGGTAGCCTCGTAGGTTGGGCTTTCAGCCCGACGGCAGTGTGCCTGCAAACCACCAATTCGGGAACAGGCCGGCAATTCGGCGGTCAACGAATCGGCGGCAACGTCGTCGGTTGGGCTTCCAGCCCGACGGCGATGTGGGAGCGAACGATCGCGAGCGGAAGCAGGTCAGCACATACGGCTTTCGGTCGCGCGGTGGCGAGCGTATTTGCCGGGCCGCCGGAATACACGCTCGCCCCCGCACCGCCGTCAGGCTGTAAGCCTGACGTACGATGGCTCCCAACTGCGTCCGTCTTTAACGACCGAATCGGCGCGCGTTGAGCGACACGTCGTTCCACCAGGTGATGTCACGCACGGGCTTGGAAGCCCATGCTACAGCGAAGGCGCCAGGCGCACCGTGCAAGAGTCACCGGCGGCAGACTCTGCGACGTCGATCGCAACCCCCAGAAACTCGCGCAACAGGTCGATGTGCGTCGTGGCATGCAGCGACAATGGGAGCGTGCGGTACGATCCGCCGCGCTGATGTGCCTGCTCTGCTGGAGTCCCGGCTTCGGCCGGTGCGTCTGTCTCGGCCATCGCCCCAAGGCGGGACTCCGCACGTGTTCTCTCTCCCTTTGGGAGAGGGGGAGTCGCGCGGCCGGAGCCCCTCGTTCGTTCGCCCCCCTGCCAGGCACTGATCCCCAGCGGGAGCATGAGCTGATCGGCCAGACAACGGCCGACCGGGACCCCGGCGTCGATGTACTCGTTCGCCTGTCTTGCGGCATCAGCAGCGACGCGCTCGGCCTTCACCCCGTACTGGCCGATGGCACTGAGGATTTCGGTGACGTGCTCGCCAGTCACTTCCAGCAGGACGGCATTCCCCGGCCCCGCGGAATCGACCGCGACCACCGAGCACCATTCGGCCCTCCAGCCGGTCTTGTCGATGATCGTGCCGATCTCCCGCCGGGCGATGTGCTCGGGGAGGTTTGCCAGCAGCACCCGCGCGCGACAGTCGACGATCTCGCCCCGCTCGCAGAGGTCGAATCCGGTCAACGCGCGAGCCGGCTGAATGTGGACCCGAAGTCGCCCCCCGCCGGCGGGATAGAACCCGTGGCGCTCGAGTTCGACCTCGACGCGCGGCCCCATCCGATTGACAAGCGGCACAAAGGCCTTCTCGAGAAAATCGAACGGCGGCGCCCAGGGGTTGTGCGTCCCCCCTTCCAGAATCAGCGTCGTCGAGCCGTCGGCGATCAGGAGCGCGGGAAGGACCGTCTGCAGAACCAGCGTGGTACTCCCCGCCCCCCCGACGTCGAACCGGTACTCGCCGGAACGAACCGGCTGCGGTTCAAAGGTGATCGACCGCGACCCGGGGGCCGCGCCGGTCGCGCGGCCACCGCAGATTTCGACGGCGGCATTGACCGCCGTCAGATGCTGCCGCATCAACCCCGGCTTTTCGCGCCCCGCGCGAATCCGATCGACGGTCACCGGCGTCCCCGTGACGAGGGAGAGCGCCAGCGACGAACGGAGCACCTGCCCGCCTCCTTCGCCTCGCGAGCCGTCGATGTAAATCGAGCTGGTCATGTCGCCGCATCCGTCTCGCACTGATCTTTCCCACGAAGAGATTATCATGCAAAGGCGCAAAGACGCAAAGTTTTCCATTCAGCCGAGGTCGTGGAGGGACCGCCGTTCGCGCAGGGACGCGCCTGGGTTTGTTTCCTTTGCGTCTTTGCGTGCGTCTTCCTTCTTGTTTTATTCATCGTCAGTATCATCTGTGAAAATCTGCGTAAGATGTGGACGAACCCGAATGTCATCCTCATGACACGCGAACCCGACAACGGGTTCTCCAGGGCGGCGCCTGGGTGTTCCTGGAACTTCTATCTTTATAGAAGAATGGGCTTGACGCGGCCGCAACGACGGGTATCTTTTATGGAAATAGAAGGTTCGACGGAGCCCACACCCGGAGACAGCTGGCATGGCGCGGAGTGCTTCGGAACATCCCACGGAGCTGGAGCTGCTGATCCTGAAGGTCCTTTGGCGGGAGTCGCCGCTTCCCGTTCGTGACATCCGCCGGGCCCTGGCCCGCGCCGGCCGCGATCTGGCCCATACCACCGTCATTACGACCCTCAACGTCATGGTCCGCAAGAAATTCGTGAAGCGGACGATGGAGGGGAAAGCATGCCTGTTCGCCCCCCGCGTCACCCGCGAGCAGGTTTCGACCAGGATGCTGGGGGACATCGTCGAGCGCGTCTTCGACGGCTCTGCCGCCGCGGTGGTCCTCAATCTCTTCGACCGCGCCGATCTCAAGGCCGATGAACTCAGGGAGCTGCGCCAGATCCTCCGCCAGAAGACCCAGGAGAAGTCCCCATGAACGCCTTCGCCGCGCTCTCCCAGGCTGGTTTTCCCGATCATGCGTTCTGTACGCGGCTGACGATCGCCCTGGCGCATCTGGTCTGGCAGGGCCTGGCGATCGGCGCACTGAGCCTGGCGGCCGGCCGGCTGCTTCGACGGCGGTCGGCGAACCTGCGCTACGCCCTCGACGTGGCGGCGCTGGTTCTTCTGGCGCTCTGTTTGCCGGCGACGTATTGCCTTGTGGAATCTCCCGCCTCTGCCGACGGCGAAATCGGTCGGCACTCCGCCGCTGCGGGGCTCGCGGAGACGGATATTATGTCAATCGGCCCGATCCACGTCACGAACGAGGCGGTAACTGGCGGGGATGTCATGCCGGCGGAGGAACTGCGCCGGCCACGGGCCGAATCGCCGGCGATTTCCGCCGCCCCCACCGGATCCCCTGCGGGAACTGAAGGAACCGCACCGCACGCGAACGTCACGTGGCAGCGGTTCATGGAACCCGCCGCGCCGTACGCCACCGGCCTCTATTTTCTGGGCGTCCTGGCCATGTCGCTGCGGCTGATGCTCGGGCTGTGGGGCGGGCATCGCTTGAGGCGATCGGCGACGCCGGTGGAGGACCAGACGTTGCTCGAAGCCGTGCGCCGCCAGGCGCAGCAGATCGGCCTCCGCTTCGTCCCCGTCGTAGCGTGGTGCCGGCGCGTCTCGACGCCGATCGTCGTGGGCATCGTGACGCCTGCGATTCTGCTCCCCGCATCGCTGGGAGGGGGATTGACCCCGCAGCAACTGTCCGCCCTTCTCGTGCACGAGCTGGCCCATATCCGCCGGTTCGATCTGTTCGTCAACCTGCTGCAGCGCGTCGTCGAAACGCTCCTCTTCTTCCATCCGGCGGTCTGGTACCTGAGCCGGCAAATCAGCCGCGAGCGCGAAAACTGCTGCGACGACTGCGTCCTGGCGGCGGGGTGGCGGGGAACCGAGTACGCCGACGCCCTCCTGCGGATGGCCGAGCTCTGTTTTACGGGCCGCCCGGAAGCCGCAAACCTCGCGGCGCTGGGGGCCGCCGGCGAGCGCCCCTCCGAGTTCAAGCGGCGCGTATTGCGGCTCCTGGGAGTCGAAGCGGCCTCCCCGCTGCGACTCTCGCGGTTGGGGATTGCCGTGTTCGGCTGCATTCTCATGCTCGTGGTCGCCGGCCCGGCGTTGACGTTTCCGCATGGAATACGCAACCCGGAGACGATGCGCGCCGCGCTCGCTGACACGTCGGCAGATCATGTCAGAACACAACTGGAGATAATTGATCGAGAATTGGCGGTGACGGAAACCGGGAAGGGAACGCAAACGCGTGCAGTTGGCGACGCAACTGCCGAAGGCACGGCGGCGGACACCGGCCCGCTCCGCGTGGCCCTCAAGCTCGACCGGGCGGAGTTCCTGCTGGGGGAGAGCATTGCCGTTGAATACGAGATGACGAACACCGGCACTCAGCCGATGCCGTACGGGCGCGGGGCTTATTTTCCTGACTTACGATGGAACGACGGCTTCCGCCTGTCGGCCGTCCGGATCGACGACAAGGGAAAGGCGATCGGCAAGCCGGTCGCCAACTGGCGGGCCCCTGAATCCCATGGCGGCCCGACCGGGCGCTGGATGCTTGATCCCGGAAAGCATTGTTCCGAAACGCTGTTCGTCACACGCGTCGTCCGCTTCATGGAACCGGGGCGCTATCGGCTGAGGATCGAAAATGTCGGCCGCGACGACCAGACGGTATTTTGTGCCGGCGAAACAATTCTGACGCTGAAAGCGCCGACTGCCGAACAGGCCCGCGTGGTTTACGAGGCGATGAAGCATGCGCCGCGAAAAGCATACGACGACAATGCCATGAAATTCCTCGGCGATGTGGCCGACTTCGAGACGATGCACCAACCGGTGTATCTGCCGATCCTGAGGGAATTCGCCCTGAAGGGGGACGTCGATGCCCTGCCGTCGCTGGAACGGATGGAATCGCTGGAGGCGAACGAGGTGCTCGTCGCCGCGCTGGCCCGGGCGCTGGACAGCGATGATGTCGAGGTCGCCCGCGCGTGTTACCGGCATCTTCAACCCAGCCTGCCGTTCCCCAACTGGTACGATGATGTCAACCGTGACTACGACAAGCCGCGCCGGGAACGGTCGGACCGCACCTGGAAACCGGAATTCGTCCCGACCCTCGTGCGTCTTGCCCGCCGGCTGATTCCAGAGGTTAAATTTCAGAACCGGACGCTGGGCGACAAGCCGGGACAGTTGCACAAGAGCGCCCAGCCGCTGCTGGGAGAAATCGACTATATCTATCGCTGCGTCGGCCGGCCGGACGACTTCGTCGACTGCATGATGGCTTATGCCCTGTCGATCGAGATGACGAAAACGTTGCCGCTGGAGACGCATCAGTACTTCCGGCCGCGCGGCTCGGCGTTCGGGTTCGGGCACACGGTCATTCGGATGATGCAGCGCGGCGCACACCCTCCGATCTTTTTGAATCACCCCGGCGAGGCGGCGACATTTGCCATCGCCCTGCGGACGCAGAACAATTTCCGCCCGGAGGGGTGGCAGGCCCAGGTCATGAAATGGCTCAGAGCCGGACCGCCATACCTGGCAGAGGTCATCCTCGACCATCTCCCCGAACCGATTCCCGATGAAGTCCTCGATTGGCTGCCGGCCGCCCTGGCCAGCGATTACATCGACTTGGCCATCGCCGGCTGCAAAATCGCCGAGAAGCATCCCCGAGCGGCATACAAAGCGCCGCTGCAGAAGCTGCTGGCGACCGCGACGGAGGAGTATCTCGTCAAATTCTCGCGTGCCGCAGCGAAGGCGAACGGCCTGATTGTGCCGGGGAACGACAGCGAGTGACCGCGAACCCAAAGGGATAATCGGCATCGAACGGACTCATTCCCCGGAAACCGCCAGCATAAAGCTGGTGGCTCGCAGGGCTGAGCGAAAAGCTCCGCATTCGACCCGGCACTGACGTTTCAAAATCGCGTACCACGGGTGCATTCAAATCGTCACCGTAGTCCAGTGCCTCAGGTTCGCCAGACAGCCTGCAATGGAAATCCTTTGCGTCTTTGCGCCTTTACGTGATGTTTTTTTGTGAACCCGTCCAGTAAACCTCGTTTAAGGATGCAAGCGCGCAAAGGCGCAAAGCCGCAAAGATTAAAACGCGGCATCGCCGCATTTTAAATTGGAAGTCTTCCTGGTTCGATTTTTTCATACCCTCGGAGCGCGCCTGCTACTTTTTGGCGATCCGAATGATATCATGGTGCGGCATTGATCCTGAGAATCTGATCTGTCGCACCTGTGTTGAGAGAATGCACCCATGCCGCGCTTGCTGCCACTTTTGTTTTCGTTGATTGTCTGGGTTGTGGTCCTTGTCCGGTCGCCGATCCTAAACGCCGCCGACGTCCCCAAAGGCGAGGTCACGAAGTACTCCTTCGAGCAGAGCAAAATCTTCCCCGGCACCTACCGCGATTACTGGGTTTACGTCCCCAGGCAGTATGACCCGGCCAAACCGGCGTGCGTCTACGTCAACCAGGACGGCATTCAGTACAACGCCCCGGCCGTCTTCGACGAGCTGATCCACAAAAAGGAAATGCCGGTGACGATCGGGGTTTTCGTCATGCACGGCCGGGTGAAGGCACGATCCGATCAGGCCCTCGACCGCTTCAACCGCAGCTACGAATACGACGGTCTCGGCGACAACTATGCCCGCTTTCTCCTCGACGAGCTGCTCCCCGAGGTGGAAACGAAAAAGACCGACGACGGCCGGACGATCCGGCTCTCGAAAGACGGCAACGATCGCTGCATCGCGGGAGCCAGCAGCGGGGCGATCTGCGCCTTCACCGCGGCCTGGGAGCGCCCCGATGCTTTCCGCCGGGTCTTCAGCGCGATCGGGACCTACGTCGGCCTGCGCGGCGGGAATGTCTACCCGACTCTGATCCGCAAATACGAGCCCAAGCCGATCCGCATCTTTCTGCAGGACGGCAGCCACGATCAGAACATCTACGGCGGCGACTGGTGGATGGCGAATCAGGAAATGGAGCGCTCGCTCGTCTTCGCCGGCTACGAAGTGAATCACGCCTGGGGCGAAGGAGGCCACGACGGCAAACACGCCACCGAGATCTTTCCCGACGCCATGCGCTGGCTGTGGAAGGACTGGCCTGCTCCGGTGAAGGCGGGCGCCGGCTCGTCGCAGCTTCGCGACATCCTCGTCCCCGGCCAGGAGTGGAAGCTGGTTGCCGAGGGGTACAAGTTCACGGAAGGCCCGGCCGTCAACGCGCGGGGGGAGGTCTTCTACAACGACGTCCCCGAGAGCAAGACGTTCAAGGTTGGACTCGACGGCAAGGTGAGCGTGTTCCTCGCCGACACGAAGAAGGGGGACGGCCAGGCGTTCGGTCCCGACGGCCGGCTCTATTCCGTCGCCGGCGGCAGCGAGCAGATTCTCGCCTGGGACGCCGGCGGAAAATCGACGGCGATCGCCGACGGTTTCCGCGGAAACGACCTCATCGTCCGCCACGACGGCGGGATCTACGTGACGAACCCCGGCTGGAATGGCACCGACCCGAGCAAAGTGTGGTACATCAGTCCCCGAGGCGAGAAGAAAGTGGTCGATACCGGACTGCGCTTTTCGAACGGCCTCACGCTCTCTCCCGATCAATCGCTGCTCTACGTCGCCGACAGCCGCACGCACTGGGTGTACAGTTATCAGATCCAGCCCGACGGGAGCCTGGCGCACAAGCAGAAATACTTCCACCTGCACGTCCCCGACACGGCGGATGACAGCGGGGCCGACGGGATGCGCGTTGATCGCGACGGTCGGCTGTACGTCGCCACACGCCTTGGCCTGCAAATATGCGACCAGGCCGGGCGCGTCAACTGCATCATCCCCACGCCGAACGCCAAAATCTCGAACCTCTGCTTCGGCGGAGAGAATTTCGACACGATCTACGCGACCTGCGGCGACCGGGTCTACTCGCGGAAGGTGAAAGTCCAGGGCGCGCAGGGCTGGCAACCCCCGCACAAACCCGCGCCGCCGCGGTTGTAAGCCACGCCGGTCAAAACGGCGCAGTTTCCAGACTGTGCGCCGGCCGGCCACTCGACCTCTCCCCCCGTTCGCGAGGGGGAGCCAAGGGGGGTCGCTTTCGCGTCTCCCGACAACTCGCCAAAGACTTCAGCGTCCAGCCGAATCAGGCTGTGGAATTCTGTATGGTCACCGGGTATGCCCAGCTTCCGAACCAGGGCGGCAAGCAAATGGGATCGGGAATGATCTATGTCGGTGAGAACAATTCGGACAAAATGGTGGGGTACGCCCTCCCCTGGGTGGAAAAGGGAGGCGGAGCGCCCATTCCGTTGACGCCCCTGGATGTCTTCCAGTGGACGCAACCGGCGAACCTGAAAACGGGGCAATAGTACGTCAGGCTTACAGCCTGACAGCAATGCGGGTGTGAGTGGAGTCTCCGGTTGACCGGCCAACACGCCTGCGGTCGCTTTGTTCGTGAGCAGCGCATTGGCCCACTCGCCAGAGTCGTTGCTTGCGCGCACATCGCCGTCGGGCTGAAAGCCCAACCTACAACACTACGTCAGGCTATAAGCCTGGCGTACGGTGGCGTAGAATGCCGGGCGATGACAACCGCCGCTCGCACGTGGGGACGTATCATGCACGCCGTTCGCATTCTTGTCCTGTTGACCGCCTCGAGCCTGCTGTGTGCCGCCGAGAACGGCCCGGCGGTGCTGGAGATCACTGCCGACACAACGCTCGATCCGCAGACGGCATACGGTCCGATCGTCGTCAAGAAATCCGGTGTTGCGATCGACGGTCGCGGGGCGTGGCTGATCGGGGCTAAAGACGGGAATCCGAAGGAGTTTAAAGGGGTTGCCATTTCCGCGGCCGGCGTCTCGAACGTCACGCTCAAAAACGTCAACGCCAGGGGGTGGGAGACGGGGTTGAAAATCGCCGATGGCGAAGACTGGCGCGTCGAAAACTGCAATTTCTCGGACAACTTTCACGACCCGAAATTCGGCTGGGGGGAGAACGGCCGGCGGGGCGGGATCGTCCTCGAGCGCGTCCGCAAATCCACCCTGAAGAACAACAAGGCGAACAACGTCTGGGACGGCTGCGTCCTCGTCGATTCCGACGACAACACGCTCGAAGAGAACGACTTCTCGCACACCTCGAACACGTGCCTGAAGCTCTGGCATTCCGGCCGCAATACGGTCAGCAAGAACAATCTCAGCTATGGCCTGCGGATCGACCCCGGCGAGGTGCATGCCCGCGATTCGACGTCGGTCCTCATCGAGAGCGGCTCCAACGACAACCGCTTCGTCGAGAACGACTGCACGCACGGCGGCGACGGGATTTTCGTGCGGGTCCTCAACCAATGGGTCAGCACGGGCAACGTCTTCGAGGGGAACGACTGTTCCTACGCCAACAACAACGGGTTCGAAGCCTGGTCGCCGCGCAACGCGTATATCCGAAACAAGGCCAACCATTGCAGCTACGGGTTCTGGCTGGGGGCCTCCGATCAGACCGTGCTGATCGGGAATGAGGCTTCGTTCAACGGCGTGGTGAGCGGCTTTCACAACTCGCCGCATCTCCCCGAGAGCGGCCACGCCGGGATCGTCTTTATGTTCGGCCCTTCCAGCCACACGATTGTCCGCGGTAACAATTGCGAGGGGAACAACGGCGCGGGGCTGGCCCTGATCGGCGATCTGGAAACGAAGGGGGCGAAATTTAAGGCATTCCACTGGATCATCGAGCAGAACGCGTTTACCGGCAATCGCTGGGGCATTTACGCCCAGCATGCCGACTGGGTGGACGTCGCCGCCAATGTCTTCAAGAACAACAGCGCCGGCGACTTCCACGACGCGGGCAATGTCACGCGGCTGACGCAGCACCAAGAAAAAGCTGGAATCAAGCTGCCGCCAAAAGCCGTGCTCGAGGGGCCGGCATCAGCCAAAGTCGGCGATGGCGTGGCGTTCGACGCCAGTCGATCGACCGATCCGGCGGGAAACAAGCTCGATTTTCACTGGGACCTCGGCGACGGAACGACGGCGACCGGGCCCAGGCCTCCCGCGCACGCGTTTGCGCGCCCCGGTTTCTATCGCGTCGGCCTGACCGTCACTAACGGCCTGTTGTCGGACCTCGCCTGGCGCGACTTCTATGTCGTCGGAAACGCCCCCGAGATCGGGACCGAAGGTCACGCGGCGGAGTGGACGTGGTTCGATCCGCAGTCGAAGGTAAAGTTTGCGGACGACAAAGCGATCAGAATCGCCGGCAAATCGTCGGTTTTCGCTCTGGCCCAGCCATACGGCGGGTTTCGACTGAATCTGCTGTATCCGGCTTCGAAACAAGCCGGCTGGTCGCTTGCGGGAAAGACGCGGCTCGTCTTCTGGTTCAAGGCCATCAACGAAAACGTCCCCGCCTGGCAGGACGCTAACCCCATCGTGACGCTGTACGAGAGCGACGAGAAATTCCTGCGGCTGACTCCCAAGGGCGATTTCCTGAGTGCGCCGCCGTACAACGAAGCCCGCGAAGGTTGGTACTACTTCGCCGTGCCGCTGGCGGGGGACGAAAAATGGCAGCGCGAAGGGGCCGCTCTTTCAACGGCCAACTTTCTCTCGATCGGCGTCGATTCGTGGGGCGCACCCCCGCTGCGGATGTGGATCGACGGCCTGGCGCTGGAGTGAACGGGCTAGCGATCGGCTGAATTTCCTGGACGAAGGGGCGCGACTGCCGACATTCGCCTTCCAGTTTTCGAAAGGTGTCTATCTTCCGTCCATGCGGTGGTTCTCGTTAACTGGGGGAACACGAGAGGCGACTGGATTTTCCTGCTTCCCGTCAGGCCGTAACAGTCGGTGCTCCAAATTGGGATTGCATCTTCTGAGAAATTGCTAAAATGGGGGCGACGGGCAAAGCGTAACGACGCCACTGAAGGAGCGAAGTCATGAACAGACTTGTCGTTGCCTGCGGACTGCTGGTGCTCGAAACCGCGACTCATGCGGTCTACGCAGGCACCCACGAGAGCCCCGGCCTGTGGGGCATCGTCCTGCCGGGCCTTCTGGGAGCTTCTCCGGCGATCTGCAAGACCGCCAACGAATGCTTCCGCTGGCTGACCGAATGCGGCGACAGGACCACCGCCTGACCGGCTCGGGCCGGAAATACGAACCCGAAACGCCTGCGAGGGAATGCGTTCGCCGCCGTCGTTTGCGCTCCGGGTTCGTATTGCGCCGCGCCGCGTGACCACGCTCCGGGCGCGGGGGGGAGACTGCGCCGGCAGATCGATTCACCGGCGTTCTGGGAAACCGAGGGACCGACGCGAACTCAATCGCGATTTCGGCTCCCTGCATCGCTTGGGGTTATCGTAAGCGAAGCCGCGCGAACCAGGGATCAATTGATTATAATCGCCGGCACTGCTTCGTTACGCAACGTAAGGGATGAAGCGGACCCTTGTGTTCACTGGACGCATTCGGGCGGCTCGATGAGAAAATGCTCTGAGGCTGGCCCGCTTCGGCACCTCAACGGACTTACACAATGATGCGACTTGTGTGGACGGTTTCCGTTCTTGGGATCTGCCTTGCCGCCGGCCGGGTGCACGGACAGGCGCGGACACAGGACGTAAGCTGGCTGCATCGGGTGCAGCAGCCCGTTCCCAAAGCGCCCCGCGAGGGGATCGGTACGCTCGCGCCGCTTCTGGTCGACGAGACGGGAAAGACAATTGCAACGCGTGACGGGTGGGAGCTGCGGCGGAAGAAAATCCGCGACGAATGGCTGAAGTTTCTGGGTCCGATGCCCGATCCCCGGCCGGAAGTGAAAGTGGAGATCCTCAAGACGGAAG
>JBLMWR010000253.1:0-11989 GCA_050257335.1 Deltaproteobacteria bacterium
GCTCTGGTACCGGCGCACATTTAAAGTGCCATCTGCGTGGACCGCCGAAAGAGTGCTCCTGCATTTCGGCGCCGTCGATTGGGAAACGACCGTGTGGGTGAACGGCAAGGAGGTCGGCACGCATCGCGGCGGGTATGACCCGTTTACGTTCGACATCACTGCGGCGCTGAACAAATCCGGCACGCAGGAAATCGTCGTCGGCGTCTGGGACCCGACCACCCGCGGCCAGCAACCGCTGGGAAAGCAGCACGACCGTCCCGAGGGGATCTGGTACACGCCCACCACCGGCATCTGGCAGACCGTCTGGATCGAACCGGTGCCGCAGACGTATATCCGTGGGCTGAAAATTGTGCCCGACGTGGATAAAAACACCGTTTCCGTTGTGGTCGATGCTGGGGGAGAAACGGCCGGTTACGGGGCAGAAGTTTCCGTTGTCATTCGCGCGCAGGACGGACAGGTCGTCCGCCAGGCTCCGGCGACTGGGGAAATCGGCAAGCCGATCGTCTTGTCACTCGGCCAGAATCCTGCCCCGCTCCTCTGGTCACCCGATTCTCCGCAACTGCATGATCTGAAAATCACGCTTCCAAAACTGCCGCGCGGCATGAAGGCCGAAGAGGAGCGGCCGGATAACGTGCAAAGCTATTTCGGCCTCCGAAAAATTTCGCTCGGGAAGGACGACAAAGGGGTGACGCGGCTGATGCTCAACAACAAGCCGGTGTTTCAGTTCGGCCCGCTCGACCAGGGATTCTGGCCGGATGGACTCTACACGGCACCGACCGACGCGGCCCTGAAGTTCGATATCGAGATGACGAAGAAGTTCGGGTTCAACATGGCCCGCAAGCACGTGAAGGTCGAGCCGGCGCGGTGGTATTACTGGTGTGACAAGCTGGGACTGCTCGTCTGGCAGGACATGCCCAGCAGCGCCGACGGGCACATTGCTCCGGGCAAAGGAGAGGGAACGCGCCCGCCGGCGACTGTCGAGAACTTCGAGCGCGAGCTGAAGGCCCTCATCGACACTCACCGCAATTCCCCCAGCATCGTTCTATGGGTCCCCTTTAACGAAGGGTGGGGACAGTTCGACACTGTGCGGATTGCGAAACTGGTGAAAGAGTACGATCCTGTGCGGCTGGTGAACTGCGCCAGCGGCTGGAATGACTTTCCCGCCGGAGACGTACACGACATCCACGTTTACCCCGGCCCGGCGTCGCCAGATCCCGAAGAGCACCGGGCCGCCGTGCTCGGCGAATATGGCGGTCTGGGCCTGCCCCTCAAAGGACACACCTGGCAGAGCGAAAAGAATTGGGGTTATCGCACCTTCACGTCGATTGAAGACCTGACTGATGCATTTCTCAACCTGACCACGCGCCTGCACCCTCTCGTCGGTGCGCCCGGGCTCTCGGCCGCCGTCTACACCCAGACCACCGACGTCGAGATCGAAGTCAACGGACTGGTCACATACGATCGAGAAGTGATCAAGCTGCCGATCGAAACGGTCGGGCCGGCCATTCGCCGCGTGTACGGCCCGCCGCCGCGCGTCGAAGTCGTCGTCGCCACCTCACAGAAGGCGCCTCAGGAATGGCGTTATACGACGGCCAGACCAGCGGACGACTGGTTCCGCGCCGAAGCGGACGTTTCAACCTGGCAGACCGGCCCCGGGGGCTTTGGCACGCAGGGGACTCCCGGCACGGTCGTCCGCACGGAATGGAAAACCCCCGACGTCTGGATCCGCCGCAGTTTCGACCTGTCCGACAAGCAGCCGCTCGACGGGCTGCAACTGATGATGCATCACGATGAAGACGCCGACGTGTATCTGAACGGCGTTCTGGCGGCGAAGGTGACGGGGTACACCACCGATTATCAGTGGTTCGCGATCAAGCGTGAAGCACGGAGGGCGCTCGGCCCGGGGAAGAACGTGATCGCCGTCCACTGCAAACAGACGGGCGGCGGCCAATACATTGACGCCGGGCTGGTGGAGATCAAGTAGGACGACGTTCTCAGGTCGCCCCGTCTGGTGAAGATTGCCGCACGGGCAATCGAAGGGTTCACCTTCAGGTCCGGCAGACCAGCGGGGCCGCGCGGGCTGCGGGGGGGTCCCCGTTCTGGTGTTTCTCGAGGAGGATGTTCCAGTCCTCAGCCGGCAGGGCTTTACTGGTGCGGTACACCTGCCATTTCTGTTGCCGGTCGAGGACCGAAACTCGGGGAAGTGCCGGGGACTGGAACCGCTTGTGGACCGCCGCTCCCTGGGGGGTCGAGGTGTCGACGACCACGACCACATATTTTCCCAGCAGGTCGCGGCGATGGCCGCTTCGAAACAGCAGATCAAGATCGACGGAGGGGGTCTCGGAATCGGCCCCCGGATTGAGGACGACCAGAACCGGAAGGTTCTGAGCCCGAGCGGCTCGCCAAGCCTGCTTGTAATCGTCGTAAATCGTCGATTCACGGGTGCCGCCGCTCAAGGCGGCGAACAGCACGAGGGCACTCAAGGGAGTGTGCATGCGGTGGAGCTCCTTCTCCGAAGTCGTGGGTACTTCGGACGTCGAGTCATTCGATGTCGTAACTTGCCCGCACTCGTCCCACAACTCGCGTCAGGCCCCAGCCGAAACGCAGGGCGTACTTTGGCGTGTGAGACTGTGGATGTCAAGTAGTCTATTCCTATAAAAAAGAAAAGTGAGAAATAATAAAGTAGGAATTTTGCGAGATATGGAGAAATCAATTCCTCTTGTCCCAGTTCGTCGGGGAGGGATATCATCCCGCCGCCATGCCCTTCCGAGTTCCTTCGACCGCTCTGCTCGACATCGATGCCCGGCGGATCTGCCTGATCAAACCGACGGCCCTCGGGGACGTGGTCCAGACTTTGCCGCTTCTGGGGGTGCTCCGCCGACGGTTTCCGACGGCAGCCATTTCATGGGTCGTCCGCCGTGCCTTTTCCGATCTCTTGAGCGGACATCCCGACCTGACAGAGATCATTCCTTTTCATCGGCGGGGCGGCTGGCGGGAATCACTGGAACTTCTGCGGCTGCTCAAACACCGCCGGTTCGATCTCGTTTTCGACTTGCAGGGCCTGTTCCGGACGGGCATGATGACGTGGGCGACGGGCGCGGCGGTGCGCGTGGGGCTCGAATCGTCCCGCGAAGGGGCCAGCCTCGCCTGCAATTGCGTCATTCGCCATTCGGGGCGCGATGTTCCGGCTCACGTGCGGTATTGGCGCGTCGCCGAAGCGCTGGGGGTGCCCAATCATCCGCGGGTGGCGGTCGTTCCGACCGGCGCCGCAGAGAGCGTCTGGCTTGCCGAGCGCACGCGGCACATGCCGCGACCCCTTCTGGCCATTCATCCCGGTGCGGGCTGGGAGACCAAGCGCTGGCCGGTTGAAAAATTCGCCGAAATCGTCCGCCGTTTCGAAGGTTCGGTCGTCGTCGTCGGGTCGGCGGGAGAACGTGGGCTGGCGGCTCGGATCGTCGAAACAACCGCCGCGCGGCGGAATCCCGCGATCAATCTGGCGGGAGAAACGAGCCTCAAACAACTGGCGGCGATCCTGGGGGCCGCCGATGTCGTCGTCTCGAACGACTCGGGCCCAATGCACCTTGCGGCGGCAATGGGAACTCCCGTCGTTGGTATCTTTACCTGCACGAGCCCCATTCTGTCGGGGCCGGCAGGAACCAGTCACGAACTAATCTCAACAGGCGTCCCCTGCGCCGCGAGCTATCGTAAATCGTGCCCGATGCATGGCAAAGCGCACCTCGGCTGCCTCGCCGAGCTTCCGGTCGAGCGGGTGTGGAACGCGCTTGTGCGAATTCTCGACCGCCGCCACCCGGCCGCCAGGCCGGCGTGACGAATGGATTTCGGAGTTGGGATTTCGGATTTGCGACTCGAGACTGGCCGGTCGCGGCGGCGGACGGACTATCTTGGCCCCGGCACGCAGGGCTCAGAATCCGAAACCCAATTCCCAGCCGCGGGTGTGGGGCGAATTCAGGGGTTCCCGGCCCGGCCGTGCGGGCGTACATTTACCGTGTCATGCCTGGCTTGCAGAAGAGACGCTGGACGGTTCCACAATGGATGCGCACCCTAGCGCGAGGGGCGGCCGATTTCGTCTATCCCCCGGTGTGCCGGTTGTGCACCGGCGAACTGCTCCCGGCGGCGAGCGGCCCGCGCGGCAGCCCCTTCTGCGACGCCTGCCGGACGGAACTCTTGGTGACTCGCGGGCAGGCCTGCGTCCGCTGCGGCGCGGCGATCGGACCATATCTCGATCCGCAGGTTCCGTGCAGCTTCTGCCGGGACGAACGGTTCGCCTTCGAACGGGTCATTCGCCTGGGGGTCTACGACGGCGCTCTGCGGACAGCCGTGCTGCGGAGCAAAGATCGCGGCGCCGAGCCGCTGGCGGCGGGAATGGCCGACCTCGTCTGGGAGTGCGAGTCCGCGGCGCTGCAACAGGTCAAAGCCGACGTCGTCATCCCGGTGCCGCAGCACTGGTTCCGGCGGATTTACCACCCGCATCACGCGGCCGAGACGCTGGCGGCGGCGTGGGGAGCGCGGTTGCAACTTCCCGTCGCGACCCATATACTCCGCAAGTGCCGATGGACGCGCCCCCAGGCCCGGTTGACTCCTTCCGAACGGCGGGTGAACCTGCGGAACGCCTTCCAGGCGGCTGCGTCGGCGGGCCTTCCCGGTGCCACCGTCCTTCTGGCGGATGACGTCATGACCACCGGGACGACGGCCCACGAGACGGCGAAGATTCTGACGCAGGCCGGCGCCGCGCGCGTCGTCGTCGCCGTCGTCGCCCGCGGCCTGGGGCGGCGGTAGGGGTTGTCGCGGCAAGACAGCCGATCAACGGCCGTCCGGCAATTCGAGTATCCTCACCTGAGAGCCTTCGCCGTACGATGTCCAGTGTTCCGACACCTCCTGCAACCGGCCGCCACCGGACGACCGCCACGTACTTCTTTTTGCGCGGCGTGGCGATCACCCTCCCGCCGGTGCTCACGCTGCTCATCCTGCTCTGGGTCGGCAATGGATTCAACACCTACCTCATCCAGCCGATCAACACGGTCGTGCGCTACGTCCTGGCGCTGCAGAAGAATGACATTCGGACCAAGGAGCAGCTCCAGCCGCGACCGGCAAATCTCCCGAGTCTCCCCGAATGGCGGTACAACTATCTCGTCACGCCAGAGCTCGAAGCCGCACTGGGTGGAGTCAAAGGGCTGACCGCCGACCTCATCCTTGCCGACGAGTGGAGTACCGACGTCTACGTCCCGATGGGACGAGGAACCGAGCCGGGGCAATATGTCCCGCTTGCCGACTACGACCTCGTGTTCAAGCACATCCGCCCGCAGGCTCCGCCGACGACGGCCATCGGCCTGTATATGGAAGTCGTCGCCATCCGGAATTTCGCGCAAGTGTGGTACTACAGCGCGGCGGCGCTGTCGATGATGATCATCGCGATGTATTTCCTGGGTCGGTTCGTCACGGCCCGGATCGGGAAATGGTTCGTGCACAAGGCCGAAGGGGTGCTCGTCCGCGTCCCCCTGGTGCGCAACGTCTATTCGACGGTCAAGCAGGTCACCGATTTCGTCCTCAGCGACCGCGAGGTCGAGTTCCAGAGGGTCGTGGCCCTCGAATATCCCCGCGCGGGATCATGGACGCTCGGGTTCGTCACCGGCGAAGGGATGCTCGACTGTGCCGCCGAGGTGCGGGAACCGATGCTTACCGTCCTCGTCCCCACCTCCCCCGTCCCAGCGGGGGGCTTCACCGTGATGGTCACTAAGAGCAGCGTAATCGATCTCAATCTGACGATCGACCAGGCCGTGCAGTTCGTGGTCTCGTGCGGCGTCCTCATTCCTCCGCAACAAAAGGCGACGCCCGAGACGCTGCAGCGGGAGCTGCAGAAGCGGCTCGGCCGGCCGGAACTCGCCGTGAGCGCCCCCTTATCGGCCGGCAGAGAAAGCATCGAAGGCAGCCCGTGAGCCAACGACCACCACGCCCGATCCGCATCGCCACCCGCGCCAGCCGCCTGGCGCTCTGGCAGGCCGATCATGTCGCCGGGCTTCTGCGGTCGGCCTCGCCCGGCATCGCGGTGGAGATCGTGCATGTGAGCACCACGGGAGACCGCGACCAGACGGGGCGGCTGAGTGCTTTCGGCGGCCTCGGGGTCTTCACCCGCGAGGTGCAGAAAGCGGTGCTCGATGGCACCGCGGATGTAGCCGTCCACAGTCTGAAAGACCTTCCCACCGAATCGGCCGCGGGACTGGTGCTGGCCGCCGTCCCCGAACGCGAACAGACCGCCGACGCGCTGGTCCTGCCCGCCTCGGCGGCAAAAGTGGCCGACCTCGCAGAATTGCCCCGCGGAGCGCGACTGGGAACGGGGAGCCTGCGCCGCCGGGCGCAGCTTTTACATCAGCGCCCCGATTTTCAGATGTCCGACGTGCGCGGCAACGTCGAAACGCGACTGAGGAAGCTCGACGCCGGCGATTTCGACGCCCTGGTCATGGCGGTCGCGGGACTGAAGCGCCTGGGACTGGCCGGCCGGATTGCCCTCGAGCTGGCCCCGCCGCTGATGTATCCGGCGGTCGGTCAGGGGGCCCTGGGAATCGAATGCCGGCAGGCCGACGCCGAAACGATCGCGCTCCTCTCGAAAATCGACGATCCCGCCGCCCGCAGCCAGGTGACAGCCGAACGGGCCCTCCTGGCCCGCCTCCGCGCCGGCTGCCATGCCCCGGTCGGAGCCGTGGCGCGCGTCGAGGCAGAGCGATTGCTGCTCGCGGCCGTCGTTCTCAGCCCGGACGGAAAGGAATGGGTTTTCGCGGAGGGGACAGGTCGATCCGCGCATGCCGCCTCGCTCGGGCAACTTGTCGCCGACCGCCTGCTCCAGCAGGGAGCCGAACGGCTGATCGTTTCCTCGTAGTGCGAACTTCGGTCCGCCGGCCGCACCCACGCGGAGCCGCGGAACGAGAAATGTCAAATATCCCCCCGAGCCATTGAACCTTCCGCCGAAAATCGTTACCCTAACCCGTTCGTCCGCAGCTCCCTGCCGGGAGGCGGCGGCGATGCGCAGGGGCCCTGCCCCGGGGCGCATGAGATCGCGGGCGGCCGCCGTGCTTCGTTGTGAAGCTCCGGCTCGGTTCTCCGCGGCGACAACGCAGCATTCGAGTCGAGGAATTTACAGGTGACAAAGACGTATCTTGAAAAACCGGGTACTGTGAAACCAGACTGGCTGCTCATCGACGCCGAAGGGCAGGTGGTCGGGCGCCTGGCCGTGAAGCTGGCCACGATTCTGATGGGCAAGCACAAGCCCACCTATACCCCGCACGTCGATACTGGAGACTTCATCGTCGTGATCAACGCCGACAAGGTCCGCTTTGGCGGACGGCGAATGGCGCATCCCACGCACCCGAATTTCACTTCCAAGATGCTGTCGAAGGAGTACGATCACTTCACGGGCTATCCGGGGGGCCGCAAGGTGATCCCCGCCGCCGAGATTCTCGAACGCAAGCCCGAGGAGATCCTGCGGCTGGCGGTGCGGCGGATGCTGCCCAAAAACAAACTCGGACGGCACATGCTCAAGAAGCTCAAGCTCTATCGCGGAACGCAGCACCCCCATCAGTCGCAGGCGCCGCAGCCCCGCGCGATTTGATTTGCACACGGGTAGCACGACCTTCTCGGGTCGTCCTCCGGTTATTTTCACACGGCACAATTCAGCAGACAAAGTTCTCATGGACAATTCAGCCAGCGAACAAACCGAACAGCCCGAAGTCGCTCACACCGGACAGCCGGCCGCCGAAGCCGCGGCTCCGGTCCCCGAAGCCGCCGCCCTCGACATCGGCTCGCAGCCCGCAGAGCCCGCGACGCGCATGCCGCACACGATCCGCGGCAAGATCGAGGCGGACGGCACGGCGGTGAGCACGGGGCGGCGGAAAACCGCGGTGGCGCGGGTCCGGGTCCGCAAGGGGACGGGCAAGATCCTGATCAACGACCGGCCGTTTGAAGTGTATTTTCCGGTCGAGCGGCACCGGTTGATCATCGAAGCCCCGCTGCGGGCGACGGGGGTCTTCGGGCAGGTCGACGTGTGGGTCCGGGCGACGGGGGGCGGGGTCAACGGGCAGGCGGGAGCGGTCATTCTCGGGCTGGCCCGCGCCATTCAGGCCCTGCATCCCGAGCAGCACGGGGTGCTCAGCGACGGTGGCTACCTGACCCGTGACGACCGCATGGTGGAACGCAAGAAGTACGGGCATCGCAAGGCCCGCCGCAGCTTCCAGTTTTCGAAACGCTGACCGCTTACGGAACGTTACCCCGAGACAACCCGCCTCCCAGACGCACCCCCGGTGGAACCCTTCTTCCATCCGGGGGTTTTTTACTGGAACCGCCGCCATGTACGATCCCCTGCTCCTTCCCGAACTGCGGGAAATGCTGATCGAAAATGACACGCGCGCGATGCAGGAATTCTGCGACGTGTTTCACTCGGGGGTCGTTGCCGAAAATCTCGAAGCCCTGTCCACCCTCGAATTGTGGCGCGTCCTGTCATCCACGGGGCTCCGCCGCCAGGTCGAGGTTTTCGAGTTCATCAGCCTTCCCCGGCAGATGGAACTGGTGGCGACGATCGACAAGGCGCACCTGTCGGCGATGCTGGAGGAAATGTCTCCCGACGACCGCGTGGCCCTCCTCAAGAACATGGACCAGGCCCAGGTCGAGCTGCTGCTCCCTCTCGTGGCGCAGGCCGAGCGGGGAGACATCCGCAAGCTCCTCTCGTACCCCGAACACAGCGCGGGGTCGATCATGACCACCGAGTACGCCTCGCTGCGGGAAGACATGTCGGCCAGGGACGCCCTGGCGCAGCTCCGCACCCAGGCGCCCAACCGCGAAACGATTTATTACGTCTACGTCATCGACGACGCCCGTCACCTTCACGGTTTCATCTCTCTGCGAAAACTGTTCCTGGCCCCCCCCGAGGCGCTTGTGGCCGAGCTGATGGACAAGGATGTGATCTCGGTCCGTTTTGATGACGACCAGGAGGAAGTCGCCAAGAAAATGGCGCGTTACGACTTCATCGCCATGCCGGTCGTGGACGACCAGGGGCGGCTGGTGGGGATCGTCACCCACGACGACGTGCTCGACATCGTCCAGGAGGAGGCCACCGAAGACGTGCACATGCTGGGCGGCGTCAGCCCGCTCGAAGATGGCTATCTTTCGACTCCCTTCTTCACCCTGGCGTGGAAGCGGGGAATCTGGCTCGTGCTGCTGCTGGTCGCCGGGTTCGGGACCTCGGCCGTTCTCAGCCACTACAACGAGGAAACCAGACACCTGCTCTGGCTCGTGTGGTTCCTGCCTCTGGTGCTCGCCAGCGGCGGCAATGCGGGCTCGCAATCGGCGACTCTCGTCATCCGCGCCATGGCCCTGGGGCAGCTCGACCGCGAAACGCAATTCCGCATCGGCCGCCGCGAGCTGGCGACCGGGCTCGTCCTGGGCGGGGCGATGGCCCTGTTGGGCTTCTTCTTCGCCAGCCAGTACGTCGCGAAGTCCGACGCCGCGGTCGTTGCCGGCACGGTGGCGCTGGTCGTCACGTTCGGAACGGTGAACGGGACGCTGCTTCCCATCGTTCTGAAGCAGTTGGGGATGGACCCGGCCCTGATGTCAAACCCGCTGATCGCCTCGCTCAGCGACATACTCGGCGTCTTCATTTACTATAACGTCGCCCTGCTGGTGCTGTCCGGCGCGAGGTGACGGGAGGGAGAGACGGGACGGAGAACTGCTATCGCTCAAGCCCACGGGCCGCGTCCCGCCGGTACGCGACGATGCAGATCAAAAAACGAAAAATGTAAATTGAAAATTGCAAATTGAAGCGCGCGACTGCAAACTCATTTTGCAATTTGAAATTTATAATTCTCATTTTTCAATTCCCTTCCCGCCCGCGGGCCTTTCTCCAGGACGTGATCCCATGTTCGATCCCCTGCTGCTTCCCGAACTGCGGGAAATGCTGATCGAGAGCGATCTGCCGGCGATGCACGAGTTCACCGAGGTGTTTCACCCCGGGGTCGTCGCCGAAAATCTCGAAGCATTCTCCCCGGCCGACTGCTGGCGCGTTTTGTCGCAGGCGGGCGGCTACCGCCGCGGGGAAATCTTCGGGTTTCTCACACTTCCCCGGCAGATCGAGCTGGTGGCGACGATCGACAGGCCACACCTCTCGGCGCTCCTGGAAGAGATGGCCCCCGACGACCGGGTGGTGCTCCTCAAGCGACTCGATCCGGCGCAGGTCGAGGTGCTCCTTCCCCTCGTGGCCCAGGTCGAACGCGACGACATCCGCCGGCTCCTCTCGTACCCCGAGCACAGCGCCGGGTCGATTATGACGACCGAGTACGCTTCGCTGCGGGAAGACATGTCGGCCAGAGACGCCATCGCGCAGCTCCGCCTGCAGGCCCCCAACCGCGAGACGATTTATTACTGTTACGTGATCGACGAGGCCCGCCACCTGCGCGGCTTCGTGTCGCTCCGCAAGCTCATTCTGGCGCGCCCCGAGACGCTGGTCTCGGAAATCATGGATAAAGACGTCATTTCGGTGCGCGTCGACGACGACCAGGAGGAAGTCGCCAAAAAAATGGCCCGCTACGACTTCATCGCCATGCCGGTCGTTGACGACCAGGGGCGGCTGGTGGGGATCGTCACGCACGACGACGTGCTCGACGTCGTACAGCAGGAAGCCACCGAGGACGCGCACCGCATGGGGGCCGTCCAGCCGCTCACTGAGCATTATCTCGAAGCCAATTTCTTCACGCTCTGGCGCAAGCGGGCCACGTGGCTGTCGTTTCTGTTCATTGCAGAACTGTTCACGTTTACCGCGCTTGCACACTTTGAGGATGAAATCGGGAGAATCGTCGTGCTCAGCCTGTTTGTGCCTTTGTGCATCTCGACGGGGGGCAACTCGGGATCGCAGGCGGCCACGCTCATCACTCGTGCCGTCGCGCTGGGACAGGTCAAGCTCAGCGACTGGCTGCGCGTCATGCGGCACGAACTGGCGATGGGCATCGCGCTGGGACTCGCGCTCGGGATGATTGGCTTCGTGCGCGCCTCTTTTCTCACGACGGAAAGCGTCCTGAAAGGAACCGACCGTTGGCTCCTGGGGGCCGTCATTGCACAGGCGGTGGCGGGAATCTGCCTGTGGGGAACGATGGTGGGCGCGGCACTGCCGCTGATCTTCAAACGGATCGGCATCGACCCCGGCATCGCCTCCAGCCCCTTCGTCGCCACGTTCGTCGACGTCACCGGGATCGTGATCTATTTTTCGGTCGCGCGGGTTTACCTGCTGTGACATGAGCACGTTAGAAACCTGCTCCACGGACGGTCAGGGGCGCATGACGCGCCCGCCGTCGGTGACGATGGTCTGGCCGGTGGTGAAGCCGGATTCGTCGGAGAGGAGAAAGAACACCAGGGCCGCGACTTCCCCGGGAGTGCCGATCCGTTTCATCGGGGTGGCGTCGATGAGCCGGTCGAGCGT
This sequence comes from Deltaproteobacteria bacterium, assembly GCA_050257335.1. Taxonomy (GTDB): domain Bacteria; phylum Planctomycetota; class Planctomycetia; order Planctomycetales; family Planctomycetaceae; genus JACQFH01. The sequence continues at coordinate 11,474 of JBLMWR010000253.1, forward strand.
CGCCTGCTGGACCCCCTCGAGGATTTCGGTTTCAATCAGCCCGGGAGCGACGGCGTTGACGCGGATGTTGTGCGGCGCGAGGGCCGCCGCGATGCTCCTGGTCAATCCCACCAGCCCGGCTTTGCTGGCGGCGTAGGCGATCGACATGGGGCGCGGGTCGAGGGCCGAAATCGAGGACATGTTGACGATGCGTCCGTAGCCCCGGGCGATCATCGAATCCTTGACGGCCCAGGTGACGTAATACGCCCCCGTCAGGTTGACATCGAGCGTCCGCTGCCAGATCGCCGGCGTTGTTTCGGTATGCGGGACGTAATCGAAGACCCCGGCGTTATTGACAAGCAGATCGACCGGACCCAGGCGGTCCGTAGTCTCACCGACCATTCGCCGAACGTCCTCCGCAGACGAGACATCGGCCCGCACGGTGAGGGGCGTTCCTCCGGCTTCTTCAACGAGCCTCGCGGTTTCGAGGGCCGCCGGCTCGTTCGAGCAGTAATTGATCGCCACGTTGGCCCCGGC
>JBLMWR010000254.1:0-4657 GCA_050257335.1 Deltaproteobacteria bacterium
CCGCGGTTCTTCTGCGTCCTTTTTCCCAAATGAGCAATCTTCGCCGCACGAGATCGTATCGAATGTCGGCGGCACGGAGAGACCAGCAATGCAGCGCATCAAAGTTGCCGCGGCCCTGAAAGACGGCCCGGTGGGTGAGCAGATCGACGTCCGCGGCTGGGTGCGCACGAAACGCGAGTCGAAGCAGGGCTTCGCGTTCGTCGAACTCAATGACGGAAGCTCGATGGCCAACCTGCAAGTCGTCGTCGATCAGTCGGTTCCCGGCTATGCCGAGTTCCTCAAACAACTGACTACCGGCAGCAGCATCCGCGTCGTGGGCGAGCTGAAGGTCTCCCCGGCCAAGGGGCAGGCGGTCGAGGTCCATGCCCGCGAGCTGACGGTTTACGGCACTGCCGACGCCGAGAAATACCCGCTGCAGAAAAAGGGGCACAGCTTCGAGTTCCTGCGCGACATCGCGCACCTGCGGCCACGCACGAACACCTTCGGGGCCATCGCCCGGGTCCGCAATGTCCTGTGCGCGGCGATCCACGAATTCTTTCAATCCCGCGGCTTCGTCTACGTCCACACGCCCATCATCACCACCAGCGACTGCGAAGGGGCCGGGCAGATGTTCCAGGTGACGACGCTCGACCTCGCGCGCCTGGCGCAAAAGCAGGCGGCGATCGACTACGCGCAGGATTTCTTCGGCAAACGCGCCTCGCTCACCGTCAGCGGGCAGCTCGAAGCCGAGACGTTCGCCTGCGCCGTCGGCGACTGCTACACCTTCGGCCCCACCTTCCGAGCCGAGAACTCGAATACCACCCGGCACCTTTCCGAGTTCTGGATGGTCGAGCCCGAGATGCCCTTTTACGAACTGGCCGACAACATGCGGCTGGCGGAAGAGTTCATCCGCACGATTCTCAAGGCCGTGCTCGACCGCTGCCCGGAGGACATGAAGTTCTTCGCCGAACGGATCGACAAGACGGTCCTGGAAACGCTCGACAACATCGTCAGCCACGAGTTCCTGCGGCTCTCGTACACCGAGGCGATCGACATCCTGCAGAAATCGGGGCAGACCTTCGAATATCCGGTCGAATGGGGGCGCGACCTGCAGTCGGAGCACGAGCGGTACCTGACCGAGCAGAAATTCAAGCAGCCGGTGATCCTGTACGATTATCCCCGCTCGTTCAAGCCGTTCTACATGCGCTGCAACGTCGACGGCAAGACGGTGCGGGCGATGGACGTGCTCGTTCCCCGGGCGGGCGAGATCATCGGCGGCAGCCAGCGCGAAGAGCGGCTCGACGTGCTGCTGGCCCGCATGCAGGAATGTCACCTCAACCCCGACGATTACTGGTGGTACGTCGATTTGCGGCGGTACGGCAGCGTCCCCCACGCCGGTTTCGGCCTGGGGGTCGAGCGGGTCATGCTGCTCATCACCGGCATGACCAACATCCGCGACGTGATCCCGTATCCCAGAACGCCGAAGCATGCCGAGTTCTGAGCAGGCTTGTCCCGGCGAGCGATCGACGACTCACCCCCGAATAACTTCTGGCCGGGATCCCACCGGGATCAATCCAGTGGCTCGCTGCGCTCATTCCCGCTGGGCCCAGACCCGCACTTCATGGTGGTCGTCGATCTCGACGTGGATGACGATCGGGCGGCAGCAGACGGGGCAGTCTTCGACGTATTTCGGCGCCTTCCCCTGCGACAGGTCGACGGGGATGACAATCTCCTCCCCGCACGCATCGCAGACGCAGGCGGCGTCCACAGAAAGGTGACGGCGGCGTTCGCGTTTCATGGGAGACGGCCAAATGTCCGCAGGATGGGCTTCCAAGCCGGTCCGTTATTCGCGAACACGGCGGATCGAGCAAGTCCCGCATTCGCGTTCGTTCACCCCGATCGATCATCACGCATGGGCCTGGAAGCCCATGCTACGCAAGTCGCAGCCCGTCCTGGTCTGCACTGGCATGTGGATTGGACATTTCGGACGGCCTGAAACGGCCGTCCTACGGTGCCCGTCTCCGCCTCTTTTTCTCCGGCTTCTTCGTCGGCACGGGGACTTCTTCCAGCCATGCCAGCAGAACCCGCCCGACTTTCGCCAGGCTCTCTCCCGAACAGGCGGCTGGCATGTCCCTGGTCGTGTGCCAGTGCTCGTAGCCGAAGTCGATGATGTCGCACGTCGGGATTCCGGCGATCTCGTTGAGCGACAGATGATCGTCGCGGACGAAATCCTTCGGCCGGGCGATGAACTCTTTAATGCCCAGCCGTTTCGCGGTTTTCCACACGCTCTGCGTCACCTCCGGCGCGTAGTTGAGGCTGTTGATCTCCTGATAAAGCTGCAGCCTCTTGCCGCCGATCATGTCCACCAGCACGCCGCAGACGTACTTGTGTCTGGGCGGCCTGCCGCGGTACTCCTTAGAAAAATACTCCGATCCGAGAAAATACGGGTCGGCCTCGCCGTACACCAGCTCTTCGCCGTCGAAGAATACGAAATCGACCCCGTAAGTCGGCTTGATCGTGCGGATGTGGTGCCCCAGTTCCATCAGCAGGGCCACGCCGCTGGCGCCGTCGCTGGCCCCCAAAAACTTCCCGCGGCTGGCCAGTTGCGGGTCGGGATCGCGGTCGGCGTGCGGCCGCGTGTCGTAATGGCACGCCAGCAGCACCCGCTCGGTCGCCTGGGGGTCCCACGAGACGATCATGTTGTTCATCCGCACGGGTTTGCCACTGACCGGGTGCGGTGCGTCGAACGACTGGAACTTCACCGGCGCCTTCAGCCTCGAAAAATGCTCGACGATGAGCTGCTGCTGCTTTTCCATCCCCTCCGACCCGCTGATCCGAGGGCCGATGTCGCAGATTTTGGTCAAATAGCCGAAGGCCCGGTCAGCGTCAAATTCTGGTGTCGCGTCCGCGGCCGGCGGCCCGTTAGTTGCTTTGCCCTTTTCGGCGGCAATGACTGTCGCAGGAGTCGGCGGGGACGCGATGCAGACGGTCATGACCAACGCTCCCGGTACGAGAAATCGCATAGTGCCGCATCCGATCGAACTAAATGACACAATCCGGCCGCGCTGGTGAAAATGGGAGGATTGACGCAGACAGGGCTGCCCGCCGCGCCGGCGATAGAGTACGATACCGGGGCGGGTCAGGCAATGCGAAGAATTGCAATCGGGGAAGGACCCACGCTGATGAGCCTGTCGATCTCGGGAATCGGAACCGCCCTGCCGCCGTTCTCGATCACTCAGGAGGCCATGGCGGCATTCTCCGAACCACTCTGCTGCGAAGACGCCAACCAGGCCGAGCTGTCGCAGTTGATCTACGCCAATTCCGGGGTGCGGCGGCGGTACAGCGTGCTGCTCGGTGCCGATTGCCAGAGCCCGCCGGTCCCGCAGACGTTTTATCCCACGCGCGATTGCGGGCGCGGGCCGACGACCGGCCACCGCATGCGGCAATATGAAGCCAGCGCGCCGCCGCTGGCGGTCGCCGCGTCGCAAAAAGCGCTTGCCGCGGCCGGGCTCGCGTCTGGCGATGTCACCCACGTCGTATCGGTCTCGTGCACGGGGTTTACGGCCCCCGGAATCGACCTGGCGCTGGTCGCCGGGCTGGGGCTCAAGCCCACCGTCGAACGGACGCATCTGGGCTTCATGGGCTGCCACGGGGCGCTCAACGGCCTGAAGGTGGCCCGTGGCTGCCTGGGAGCCGAGCCGGAGGGGCGCGCTCTCGTCTGCTGCGTCGAATTGTGCACGCTCCATTTCTACATGGGGTGGGACCCCGAGAAGATCGTCGCCAACGCGCTCTTTGCCGACGGCGCTGCCGCGATCGTATGCGAAAATGCGGCGGGGTCAGTCCGTGACCCTGAAACGCGAGTGCGAACGGACGGTGCAGACGTTCGTGATACGTGGCGCCTCGCCGCGGTGGGCACCGTCCGCATTCCCGACTCGGCCACCGCGATGACCTGGCGCGTCGGCGATTTCGGATTCGAGATGGGACTCTCGCGCCGGATCCCCGAGCTGATCGGCATGCATCTGCGCGGCTACGTCGAAAGCTGGCTCGATCGCCAGGACCTTCGGCTTGCCGATATCCGCTCGTGGGCCGTCCATCCCGGCGGCCCCAAGATTCTCGATGCCGTCGAGCTGGCCCTGTCGCTCCCTCCGCCGGCCCTCGAACATTCGCGGGCGGTCCTCGCCGAGCACGGCAACATGTCGTCACCCACCCTCCTCTTCGTCCTCGACCGCCTGCGCCGCGAGAACGCCCCCCGCCCGTGCGTCGCCCTCGGCTTCGGCCCCGGAATGGTCGTCGAGGCCGCGCTGTTTGTATAGCATTGTAGTCATATTGCTCCGCGAGATGGGCTACGTGCGCTGCACGCTTGATCGGCTCTCGCGCGAGCGACAACGGCACCGCTCCGCAGTCGCGCGTGCCTTGGTGCGGCATGCGCGATGGCGATCAGTGCCTCGCTGTGCACAAGGGTCAGTGGCGCGATCGGCGCCCACCTCCCATCTCGGAGAGCAAGACGATTACATTACGGCCGGGTCAGTCGCGCGTGACCGTCGTACCTTCGTCACTTCCGAAATCTGCAATCCGAAATCCGAAATCCCCGAACCGCCCTTCCCCTTGACGCTCCTTCGCCTCCCGGATAGATTAAATGCACGCGTTTCAGGACGCCTTCACGATGTCACATAAGAAC
>JBLMWR010000255.1:0-6468 GCA_050257335.1 Deltaproteobacteria bacterium
GCTGATCTCCATGACGGCCCGCAGCTTGGCCTCGGGGCGGACGGCGATCCGCGGGCCGCGATTCGCGAGGTCGAGCGACGTGATGATCGACGAGCTGTCCGAACTGGAATCGTCGATCAAATTGTCGGGGATGGGCCCCGTGCGGGCCACCCCCACCAGGTCGCTTTCCGTGACCGTCGCCGCCCCGGGATTCTGGTCGCCGGCCACTGCCGGGGCGGGGGTCGATTCGCCGCGCGATTCGGGCGGAGCGGCCTGAAAAAACCGCAGGACCACTTCGCACACGCGAATCTCGTCCTGGTCCCGCAGCTCCGTCCGCCCCTGAATCTTCTTGCCGTTCAGCAGCGTCCCGTTCCGGCTGCGCAGGTCTTCGAGATAGTACGTCCCGTGGCTTTCGAGGATCTGTGCGTGGTTGCGGCTGACGGCGGCGTTGTCGAGCACGATCTGGCACGAGGGGTGTCGCCCCATGACCATCCGCTCGCCCAGCAGCTCGACCAACTGCCCGGGGCAGCTCCCCTTGACGACCTGCAGAATTGCCACGATGAAGGTTCCTCGATGTCAATCAATACAAGCTCACGGGCCGTGTCCTGCGGGTCCATCGTCATTTGCCGCCGTCAGGTCCGTTCCCGGGCACCGCCGGGGCCTCGGGGGCGTCATCCTTCCTGAAAATATCGTCCCATTCCTGACTCATTTGCTGATTGAGGTTCTCGACGTTGCGATGAATCGTCTCCGTCACTGCCAGCCGCATTTTGTCGTCGAGATAATCGAACAGAATCCGGGGTTTGCGGGGCTCTCCGGCGCCCGGGGCGGTGGGCGCTTCTCCGCCGCCCGGTTTCGCCGGGGATTTCAGCCGGTTGAGCAGCTTCTGCGACTCTTTGTATTCGCCGCGCAGGTTGAGAAGGATCGCCTGACCCGCCAGCCCGAACGCGCGGAATTGCGGTTCGGCCGCTCCGAGTTCGGCGAGCTCATTGAAGAGCTCCTGCGCCTCGTCGTAGCGGCGTTTGGTGAGATACAGCATCGCCAGTTGCTGCCTGGCGTACTTCCGAAAGAAACGGGCCGCATCCTGCTGGACGCGGTCTTCGGATTTGAAATCGATCACCGCCTGCCACGCCTCGATGCTGTCCTTGAGGTTCAGGGCGTAGAAATACTGGCTGGCGGCGTTCTCCTTTTTCTCGACCCCGGCGTCTCGGGGGAGGGGTGCAGCGAAAGGGTTGGGGATGCGGGTGGCCCACCCGATTCCCGCCGAGGCGCCCCCTGTCGCCAGAGCCAGCGCCACGACTATGAGAACCTGCCACGAGACGGGCTTGTCGGGAAAGTGCCACACCCGGGCCGCGAGGCGCACCGCGAAGTTCCCCCCGGCGGCGGTCGGTCCCTGCCCCGCCTTCAATTCGTGCTCGCTGGCGGGATGTTCCTCATGCGCCTCGGCGCCGCCCGTAAGACGCTTGAGGTCCTTCAGAATCGCCTGGGCCGACTGGTACCGCATGTCCGGATCCTTGGCCATCATTTTATGGATGATACGGCACAGGAGCGGGGGAAGATCGCCCCGGATCTTTTCCAGCGATTCGGGCTCCTGCTTGAGATGCTGAACCGCGACGGCGATGGCGGTCTCACCGCGGAAGGGAGGATGGCCGCTCAGCATGTGGTAGCAGGTGACCCCCAGCGAATAAATGTCGGTGCGCAGGTCGACCTTGCTGCCGTTCACCTGCTCCGGGCTCATGTACAGCGGGGTCCCCATGGTGACCCCGTCCTGGGTCAGATTCACCCGTTCGCCCCCCTGGGTGAGCTGGGCCAGGCCGAAGTCGGCGACCTTCACCTCTCCCTTACGGGTGAGCATGATGTTTTCGGGCTTGATGTCGCGGTGGACGATGCCGGCGGCGTGGGCGGCCTGGAGCGCCAAAGCCACCTGCCGGATGATGCGCACGGCCAGCGCCAGCTCGGGTGGCCCCTTCCGCGCCAGGAATTCGCGGAGATTCATTCCGGGAACGTATTCCTGGGCGATGTAATGAATTCCATCCTGTTCGCCGATCAGCAGCACCTGGACGATGTTGGGGTGGCTGAGCGAAGCGGCGGCCATGGCCTCGGTCTTGAACCGCTTCAGATAGCTGGCGTCGGTCACCCGGTCTTTATGGAGCACCTTGACCGCGACGTTGCGCTTCAACTGGGTCTGCTCGGCCAGATACACTTCGGCCATTCCCCCGCGCCCCAGCCGCCGCAGAATCCGGAAGTCCCCCAGCATGTGGTCGAGAAGGTCTTCGGTTGCAGCCGGTGGCGCTGCGGGCGCTGCCCTGGGCGCGGCAGGCGCCGCGCTCTTCGAAGCGCTGTCCGGCGACGCCGCGGCGCGGGACGCCGGATCGGGGTGACGTTCCCGCGAACCTTCGGCTGCCGGCTTGTCGGGCGCCCCCCAGCCGGGGATGGGACTTTTGGCCATATCTCGATGCTGCTCGCAAAACTGGAATGACGGTGGCGCCATCATAACCACTTCGAGCGTGTCATCGCAAAGCGCCCCCGTCTATAATCCCGATGCAGCATGTGCGGCAACTCCGGCAGAGAGGTTCATTCATGAGCGACAACTTTCCCAAGACTCTCGGCGAGCTGCGGGACCGTGGTTACCGGCCGCAGACGGTCAAGGCCGAGATGCGGAAGAACCTGATCGAGCGGTTGAGGACCGGGGGGCCCCTCTTTCCGGGAATCGTGGGGTACGACGAAACGGTGATTCCGCAGATCGAGAACGCCATCCTCTCGCAGCACGATATGCTGTTTCTGGGGTTGCGCGGGCAGGGGAAGACCCGCATGCTGCGGATGCTGGTCAACTTCCTCGACCCGGTCATTCCGGTCGTGGCGGGGTCGGAAGTGAACGACGATCCGCTCGCCCCCATCTCGAAATACGGCCGCGACATGCTCGAGCGTTTCGGCGACGACTGCCCCGTCGAGTGGCTCCCGCGCGAGATGCGTTATCACGAGAAGCTGGCCACGCCCGACGTCACCATCGCCGACCTGATCGGCGAGATCGATCTCATCAAGCACGCCGAAGGCAAGCACCTGGCCAGCGAAGACGTCATGCATTTCGGGCTGATCCCGCGGAGCCACCGGGGGATCTTCTGCATGAACGAACTCCCCGACCTGAGCCCCAAGATCCAGGTCGGGCTGTTCAACGTGCTCGAAGAGCGCGACGTGCAGATCCGCGGGTTTCCCGTGCGACTCGACCTCGACCTGGCGATGGTCTTCAGCGCCAACCCCGAAGACTACACCAACCGCGGCCGCATCGTCACGCCCCTCAAGGACCGCATCGGCTCGGTGGTCCTCACGCATTATCCGCTGACGCGCGAGCTGGGGATGCAGATCACCCGGGAAAACGCCTGGACGGACCGCGACGGTAAAGTGCAGGTGCGCGTGCCGCGATTCATGCAGGAGATTGTCGAAGAGGCCTCGCGGCTGGCGCGGACCAGCGGCCACGTGAACCAGGCTTCGGGAGTGAGCGTCCGCATGTCGATCGCCAATTACGAGAACATGGTCTCGAACGCCGAACGCCGCGCGATTCGGGCCCGTGCCCCGCACGCGGTCGCACGGATCAGCGACCTCTCGTATCTGGCGGCCAGTTCCCGGGGCAAGCTCGAGCTCAACATGACCGAGGAGGCCGGGCAGGAGGACCATCTGATCGGGAGGATCGTCGAAGAGGCGGTGAAGAACGTCTTCGATCAGATGCTGAAGGCCGCGGCGTTCAGGAACGTCGTCGAGTATTTTGAAGGGGGGAACGCCCTGGAAACGGGCGACTCGCTGCCGGGCGCCGAGCTGCTCGAACGGATCGCCCCGATCCGCGACTTTGCGAAGCAGGTCTCGGCGCGGGCCCGCGAGATGGAGCCGGAGCTGGCCTCGGGGCCCTGCGCCCCGGAACTTGCCGCCAGCGTCGCCGAGTTCATTCTCGAAGGGCTGCACTGCCACAACCGCCTCAACAAGCGGAGCAAGGCGGGGACCTCCACCTACGGCGTCGCGTGACCCTTTTTTGGCGCCCGACCGCGAAGAGGCAAGCCCCGCAGAGCCATCCTGAATCGGTCTTGCTTCTTCGCGCCCTCGGCGCCTACGTCCGCACCAGCCCCGTCAGCCAGGCGGCGGCCGTCCCCCAGGCGATGATCGGCGCCCACACCGCCAGCTCGGGCGCCAGGACGTTCGCCTTGCCCAGGTACATGAACAGCTCGTTGACCCCCAGCATGACCCCCAGCACGCCGCAGCAGACCGCCATGTTCGTGATGAGCGAGACGCTCTCGCGCCGGACCACGAAGGGAACGCCGACGGCCACGACGATCAGGTTGAGCAGCGGTTTGGTCACCCGTGCCTGCAGATACAAGTTCTGGCTGCGCAGCGAACGGTTGCTGAAGGAGGGGTTCCGCAGGCGGCGCATCAGCTCCAGCGTCGGCAGATACTCGTAATGGCTGTCCTGGCTGTACAGGCTGTCGATGCCGATGTCCGTGCGGATGAACAGCTCGTCCGGTGCGTCTCCCGGTTTGACGTAGCGCCGTCCCAGTTCGGTCAATTGCAGGGCGTCGTAGCGAGGCGAGGCTCCCTTGAGCAGCCACCCGCTGCGGCGGTGCTGCCGCCGGTCCTGCGGAACGGCCTCGCGCGCCCGGATCGTCGTCAGCGTTTCCGAAAGCTTGGAGTACGACAGCACGAATTGAGCCTCTTCGATCTTCTGCTCCCGCAGGTTGAGCCGCTTGCCGGTGATCAGCATGTCGGTGGCGAAGTCCCGCACCGGCGCAATCTCGCCGGTGACTTCGGTGTCGTGGCCGGCGTCGAACTGGAGATGCACGGCGATCTGCGGGATGACGAGTTCCTGATCGAGGACGATCAGGCCGTTGACGATGCACGCGCCCACCAGCAGCGTGCGCAGCAGCCGGAACGTCGAGATTCCAGCGGACAGAATCGGGTTCAGCTCACCGTGCTTCTGCACCAGCACCATCGTGACCATGGCGGCGACGACTTCCAGCGTCCCGCCGATGAGCCCGAAGAAGTAGCAGGCGCGATACGAGTAATACTGCACGATTCCCGCGATCAACGTCGCCGTGTCCTGAGGCTTGTCGAAAAAATCGGTGACGTTGGTGAAGACGTCGATGACGAAATAGAGACCGAACAGCGCCAGAAACCCCACCCCGAACACATGCCAGTATCGGCGCAGAAGATAGCGGTCGAAGGTCGTCATGGGGGGCTGATTACCCCAATTCGCCCGCAACGGTCAAGGGCAACTGCGCCCTACTCCGGAAACTCCTGTTGCGATCTCGGGATCCGCCGGGCGAGGTTTTCCTTTCCGCGGTACGGGTTCTCCCTGGGGTCGCTCGCCTGCAATTCGTCGTACTGCCTCAGGATGGCGTCGCTGCGGTCGTCGCTGTAGGGATGCGTGCGGAAGAACGAGGCGAAGGGAATTTTGGGGTCGTTGTCGCGCTGGTGCAGCCTGGCGAACAAACCCGCCATCTCCCGCGGGTCGTAACCGGCGCGGTACGCCCACGCGGCCCCGTCGCGGTCGGCCTCCGACTCGTCCTCGGGGCGGAAGGGCCGCCCCACCAGACGCATCATCGTCGTCCCCGTCGTGAAGAACTTCTGCGGATCGAACCCCGCCGCCCCATCCGCGAGCTTCCGCTCCATGATCTTCCCGCGCTTGAGCGGCACGAGCAGATGGCCGCGGTCGAGATGCGACAGTTCGTGTCCCACGATCCCCGCGAGCGCCGCCTCGTTTCCGGCGAACGACAGCAGGCCCTTGTGGAAAAACAGCGTCCCTCCAGGAAAGGTGCGGGCGTCGACGCGCGGCGAATCGACCAGATAGATCGTCAGCTTGTCGTAGCGCCTGGCGTTCTTCAGGAACGGGTGGATCGTCTCGACCAGCTTCCGCAGATACTCGACGTCCTTTCCCTTCCGCACCACGCGCAGCCCCTGCTCTTTGAGATGGGCCAGATACGCTTCGACCTGCGGCTCGCCGAACTCGCGCTCGTCGCGAAACGGGATTTTGACGGCTTCCAGCTCCCGTGATTCCTCGGGCGTCGATTTGCCGAACATCTGCTCGAAGAACTCTTCCGGGTTGCCCCCGAACCCCTTCGGGAAGAAGGGAATCGCACCGGCGTCGTCCTTCTTCTGGGCACTGGAATTCCCCGCGCACAGGGCGAGAACGATCGCGGCACAAAGCGCAAAAACTCGGAACGTCATCGGGCGATTCAGCATGGCGTCCATCGTACCACCCCCGGCCGTTATTTACACGCAATTTTTCTCTGTGAACGATTTCGTCCCGGTATGGCAGCCATTCGAAAAAGCGGCGCGACGCGACGCGTCCTTCCGCGGGCCATTCTTCCCCCGTCAAACATTTCACCAGCTCCAAAGATTTCACGGCTGGGCCCAATCATTTCAGCGCCGCCGTTTCTGAAATCTTTGAGAAACCCCGAGAATCTCTCCAAAGATTTCAGTCCGCTCCAAAGATTTCAAAGATCAGGGGGC
>JBLMWR010000256.1:0-3752 GCA_050257335.1 Deltaproteobacteria bacterium
CAGCCCCAGAGGGGCGAAATAGTTTAGCCGGTGGCGTAACATGTCTTTTCACCGACCGGGGCTTCGCTTTGCTCCAGCCCCGGCCACCCGCTGCCCGAGTCCCCCTCGACCGTAAACGCCCCTGCCGACCCGATCTGCCAGGCCCAGGACCAGATCGCCGCGCTCCTCGAGCTGGCGGCCAGCCAGCGGCGTCTGCGCGGGATGCGGCAGAACCTCGCCAAAGCGCGCCAGAAACTCGAAACCGCGCGGCGCGAAGTTGCTACGGCGCGCTCCAACTGGACCGAGTTGCTGGCCGGGCTGGGTTTTCCCGAAACGCTGTCGGTCGATGAGGCCCTCGCCGCGTGGCAGCTCCTCGTCGGCGCCGCCGAGCGCCTCTCCGCCTGGAAACAGTCCTGCCGCGAGCTGGAGACGCTGTCCGGCCTCTGGGACGAATTCCGGCAGCGGATGCAGGAACTGGCCCGCCGACTGCCGGCGGGGGGCGCCGACGTGGTCGATCCGCTGGAAGTCCTGACCGCCTGGCACGAGCAGCTCGCCGCCCTCGACCGCCGGCAGAACGAGCGCCGCGAGCTGCGCGCCCGGCTGCGGCTCAGGCAGCGCGAGTCGCGTTCATTCAACAACCGGGTCGAGAGCATCAAGGTCAAGCGTAACGCCCTGCTCGTGCAGGGGGGCGCCGCCGGCCGCGACGAATTCGAAGAGCGGGCCCGCGCCTTCGCCCGCCGTACCTTCCTCGAAGACCAGATGCACGACGCCGAAGCCGACCTCGACACGGCGTGCAGCGATCACGGCGACCTGGCTCTCGTCGACGAGGACCTCGAACGGTTCAACCCGCGTGAGAACTCGGAATGCATCGAGATGCTGCGGATGGAACGAACCGACCTGGAACGGGATCTCGAGCACGCCTTCGAGCACCTGGGGGGGGTCAAGCGCGAGCTGGACGCGCTCGAAAACGACAACCACGCGACGAAAGTCCGGTTCGAGCTGCGGCAGGTCGAAGACCAGTTGCGCTCCCTCGCCCGCGAATGGGCCGTCTGCGAAGCCGCCGCCGCATCCATCGAAGGCATCCGCCGCGAGTTCGAACGCACCCATCAGCCCCAGACCCTCGCCGAGGCGGCGAAACTCTTCGCCCGCATCACGCGCGGGAAGTACCGCAATGTCTGGACCCCGCTGGGCGAGCGGCGGCTCATCGTCGAGGACGATCAGGGGCGGATTTTCCCCGTGCAGTCGCTCAGCCGCGGGACGCGCGAGCAGTTGCTCCTGGCCGTGCGACTGGCAGTCGTCGAGAAGCTCGCCGGCGAGGGGATCTCGCTGCCGCTGATTCTCGATGACGTGCTCGTCAACTTCGACGAAGACCGCGCCACCGCCACGGCGGACCTGCTGCTGGAACTGGCGGCGCAGGGGCAGCAGGTGCTGTTCCTGACCTGCCACAAGCACCTGTCGCAGCTCTTCGCCGCCCGCGGCATCGATCCCTACTGGCTCCCCGCCCCCACCGCCGACAGCCACGAAGAGAAACGCCTCGCCGGGTGACGGATTGTAGTCATCTCACTCCGGGAGATGAGGTCTGTGCGTTCTTCGCCCGTCCGACGTCCGAGCCAAAGACGACTTCGCCGCACCGCGGCCGACTGACGCCGGCGCGGCGAATGAGCAGCAGGCCACGCGCTCCGTGGTTCGACGGGCCAGCCGGTCATTCCCGCCTGGAGACCATCTCGGAGGACCGAGATGACTACAATGAAGTCGTCTCACTTCGTGAGACGAGTTTTCGACGTCGCCAACAATGAAACGCCACCGGCGGCCGACAATCGTCTCCCCCCCTTAGCAAGGGGGGGGCAGGGGGGGTCGGGTGAAGTGGTTTGCCGGCCCGCCGCGCGGGACGTTTCGTTCATATTGGCCTGGAGAGCCTCTCAATGATCGAGAAGCGTCTCCTTGGCGTCTTTGCGCCTTTCCGTGAGTCCTCCATTCGTGTATTCGTACTTCTATCTTGGCCATGAGGACCATCCGCCGATGCCCCCAACCGTCCTCAACAACATCCGTGACTGGCTCACGCGCGAAAATGTTTCCTTTCGCGAAGTCCATCACGAGCCCACGTTCACGTCCGAAGAATCGGCCCGGGCACGGGGTGAGGAGCTGCGCGTGGGGGGCAAGGCGCTCCTCATGCGTGCCGGTGCCGAGTTCGCCCTTTTCGTCCTCCCCGCCGACCGCAAGGTCGATTCCGGCGCGATCCGCCGCGAGCTGGCGCTCGGCAAACTGCGTTTCGCCAGCCGCGAAGAGCTGGCCGAGCTCACCGGACTCGTCCCCGGCTCGGTCCCCCCCTTCGGCCGGCCGATCCTCCCCTTCCCGCTCTACGTGGACGCGGCGATCCAGTCCAACGACCGGATTGCCTTCAACGCCGGGTCGCTCACCGACTCGATGATTTTGCCCATCGCCGATTACCTGCGCGTGGCAAAGCCAGAGAAGATCTTCGCGTTCAGCGCCTCACCGGCGTAGCATGAGGCAGTCGATCGTGAGGCAGATTCGGCCGGATCGATTTCTGCCCGCGTCGGATCCGCGTTCGAACGTCTCGTGAGCGATGCAGGCCGGCGGTCGCTGCGACAATAGAAGACGCCCGAACGGCGGCCTATACCTGCGGCTGCTCTGGGGGCAAAAGCTCCCCTGCGGGCAACGCAGGGAGCTTGTTCGCGTCTCGCTTCTGATCGCGCTTCTGGCGTTTCCTGTCCGCCCTGTCCTTCTTTTCTTGTTCGCGCTGGCGCTTGGCGTATGTGTTTCGGGTCTTGGCGATCGGAGCCTCGTTCGAGCAGGTGAAAAAGCAGACTGTTATGAATGGAGTCGGATCAGGCGCTGCCAACCGTTTGTGCTCACGTGATCAGGCCGACGAGCAGCCCCGGCAGCACCAGGCACAGCACGAGCACACCGAAACAGCCGCCTCCATTGGGAAAGACCCCGTGCTCGCATGCCACGGCCTCGACGGTCTCGCGGGCCTTCCGCAGCGTGCTGCCGGTCCGCTCGCGGTAAAGCCTGATGGCCTGGATTTTCTGCCCGTTCTGCATGAGTGCCCACAGGTCGGACTTGAGGTCGGCGTCCACGGCCGGGGACGCCGCGTACTCTCCCGCCGCAGGAACATTCGCGACACGTTCCAGCGCATCGACGGCGTCAGTCGCCTCCTGGAAACCGGCGCCCGTCTGTTCCCGATACATGCGGACGGCGTCAGTTTTTCGCCCTTGCTCGAGCATCGACACGACGTCCTCTTTGGTGGCTGACGACGCCCGTTCCGCGGCGCGAGCCGCATCGGCCTCGAACAGGGCGGCTCCACAGCGGGGGCACTTCCGGCTGCCCGCCGATACTGACTGGTTACAGAAATTGCATTTCGGCATGGCGGCCTCGAAGAATATGACTGATCACGGGATTGGGATCGCTCTTCTCGGGTTTTCATGGTCCATACCCCGGTACAGGAGCAGCCACCCTTCCGGCGGTCGAACAGCACACATTCGCCACCTCCGGTGGACGTGTCCGGGTCGCGAGGCCATTCCGCCTCCCGCCGAACATGGGTTCGATCAATGCAATCCGGTCCCATTCACTGTCACTTCGTAGCTCTTGGCCAACACCGCGCCCAGATTTTCCCTGGCGCCTGCCAGATCATGAGGGCGACGGCGATAGTCCAGGAACTGATCCACGAAAGAAGGTCACTCATTGAATCATCCCTCAAGGGTTGTCTGGTATCGGCGCGGCGATTCCGTCTCCGACACGATCGAGAATGCCGG
>JBLMWR010000257.1:0-8683 GCA_050257335.1 Deltaproteobacteria bacterium
TCGCCTTCGACTGGATCGACGCCGCCGGATGGCTGCTGTGTCTGGGGCATATCGTCGGGGCGCTCATCGTCATCTCCACGCCGCACCATTCCCAGAGCATGTTCAGCGCCGCGCGTTTGTCGCCACTCGTGGAGACGACGATGAGCGCCCCGACGATATGCCCCAGACACAGCAGCCATCCGGCGGCGTCGATCCAGTCGAAGGCGACCCGCAACTGGCCAGCCCGATAAGCGGCGAAGTTCCAGACGAGCAGACCGAGAAGAGCGAACTGTGCGATCCAGATCGTCTCGCCGACAGCCGCCGCATCGGTGGGAGTCAGCAACCGGCACACGATTACCGCCGCCAGCAGCGCCCCCGCCACGCGCTCCAGCCGGCCGCCTCGCCCGGCTTCGTGTGCCGCCGGAGCGCGGGCCGGATGCCGGCGTTCGTGTGGTGCGGGTTTCATGGGGAACCGCCCTCGCCCCGCGCCGTCCGGGCGGCGGTCTCGAGGATGGCAATGACCGCCAGCATGCAGACCACCAGCAGCATCACCAGGACCGCCCCCGCCCACCCCTCGACCTGATACAAGAGCACGCCTCCCAGGCCGGTCGTCAGAGTGATCAGGTGAATCGTCAGCACCGCCTGGGCCCGGGTCATGCCCAGCTCGACGAGGCGATGCGAGAAATGACACTTGTCGGCATGAAACGGGCTGCGCCCCTGCGAGAGGCGAATGAGCACTACCGAACAGAAATCGTAGAGCGGCACGGCAAGGACGCACAGGGGTGCGAGAATCACGTGCGTCCGCGTCTGACCGTATTCGTAGAACGTCCCCACGACCGTCATGCAGGCCAGCCACAGACCGATCAGGCAGCTTCCCGCGTCGCCCATGAAGATTTTTGCCGGAGGCCAGTTATGAATCAGAAAACCCGCGAGGGCGCCGGCGAGCACCAGCAGAAATCCGGCGACGAACAGATGCGGCCGCGCCGTCCCCGCCAGCATGATGGCGGCAAAGATCGACGAGGCGATCAGCCCGATGCCCGCCGAGAGCCCGTCCATATTGTCCAGAAAATTGAAGGCGTTCGTGAGCACGATGATCCACAGCACCGTGGCCACCCAGCCGATCCAGGGAACATCCACGAACAGCGTTCCGCGAACTCCTCCCGCAACGAGCGCGCCGGCCACGACCAGTTGCAGCGCCAGTCTGGGCTGCCACGCCAGAGCGCGAATGTCGTCGATAAGTCCCAGCACGGCCACGACCACCCCCGCCGCCACGATCGACCAGAGTTGTCCCGAGCGGAAGACAGCCCCGGTCAGATGGCTCGCCAGGCCGCGGGGCAGCCAGTCGGCAGGAAACATCCCCTCCGCCGCCAGCCAGATCAGAGCCTGCGCACCTGCCAGCGGCAAAAGGACCCCGGCGGCAATTCCGAGTCCGCCGCCGAGCGGAGTCGGCACAACGTGGACCTTGCGGGCGTTCGGATGGTCCACCAGGCCCCAGAGCGGCGCCAGTCGCCGCAACACGGCCGTCACCGCCGTCGAGACCGCGAACCCCGACAGGGTGCAGGCGGCGATGAGCGCTAGCATCAGGAACCCACTTTCAAACTGCCGCGGCGTGACGCCGTCGCGAAAAACCGGTATGTTACGTCAATGCGGCCTTGATTCCAATTGCAGCGGATGACGATGTCCCCCCGCGCCGAGAACTGTGCGAGCCAAGACGGAGGCTGTCCTGCTCGAATTCATATACGCGGGATTTGCTCGCCGAGATAGCGCAATGTACGAAGTCGAATTGAAGTTTCCGCTGGCGGACCCCGCTGCGTTTGTCGGCCGGCTGGCCGCCTGCGGGGCCAGCCAGGGCCCGGCAGTCAGCCAGGCCGACCTCTATTTCAATCATCCCTCACGCGACTTCAAAGAGACCGATGAGGCCTTCCGGATCCGGACCGTCGATGACCGCCCGTGCGTCACGTATAAAGGTCCGGTCGTCGATTCGCAGACCAAGACCCGCCGCGAGATCGAGGTGGCTCTGGCAGGCGACCAGGCCCGCGAGAAGTTTGCTGAAATCCTGAGATTGCTGGGTTTTCGGGCAGTCCGCGAGGTCCGGAAACGCCGCCAGACGTACTTCCTCGTGTGGCAGGGGCGGGAGTTCGAAATCGCGGTCGACGAAGTTCAGGAACTGGGCGTTTTTGCGGAGATCGAAACCCTCTCCGACGAACCGGGACGGCTTGCCGCCGTGACCGCAATCCTGTCGCTGGTATCGCAGTTTCAGCTTCCCCCTCCCGAGCGGCAATCGTACCTGTCTCTGCTGCTGGCGAAAGGTTGAAAATCCATGAATTTTTCCCTTGCAGAATTCCGAAACCTTGATAGTATAACTTTGTCCACTATTTGACCCGATCAAGGATTTCCCCATGAACGCCAAAGCCAAGCCGACCCGCGCCGCCAAACCGGCGGCTGACAGCCCCGACCGGAAGATGCTCGAAAACGCCCTCGGCCAGATCGAAAAGACCTTCGGCCGCGGCTCGATCATGAAGCTTTCCGACCCGCTCGGGGCGCCCATCGACGGCATCTCCACGGGTGCGTTGTCGCTCGACCTGGCCATGGGAGGAATGGGGTTTCCCCGCGGACGAATCATCGAATTGTTCGGTCCCGAATCGAGCGGTAAGACCACACTGGCCCTGCACGTCATCGCCAACGCTCAGCGCGGTGGCGGAATCGCCGCCTTCATCGATGCCGAACACGCCCTCGACCCGGCCTGGGCCAAGCGGCTCGGCGTCGATCTCGAGGACCTGCTGGTCAGCCAGCCTTCGTACGGCGAAGAAGCCCTGCAGATTGCCGAAATGCTCATCAAGTCGAACGCCGTCGATATCATCGTCATCGACTCGGTCGCCGCCCTCGTCCCGAAGGCCGAACTTGACGGGGAAATCGGCGATACCCACGTCGGGCTGCAGGCGCGGATGATGAGTCAGGCCATGCGCAAGCTGACCGGCGCCATCTCCAAGTCGAAGACCTGCGTGATCTTCATCAATCAGATCCGCGAGAAGATTGGCGTGATGTTCGGCAGCCCCGAAACGACCCCCGGCGGCCGGGCCCTCAAGTTCTACAGCTCGTGTCGCGTCGATGTTCGCCGGCTAAGCACGCTCAAGGACGGGGAGACGGCGATCGGCATCCGCATGAAGGTCAAGATCGTCAAGAACAAGCTCGCCCCTCCCTTCCGGCAAGCCGAGTTCGACATGCTCGGCGACGAAGGGATCAGCCTCGAAGGGGACGTCATCGACCTGGCGATCGAACACCGGATTCTCGACCGAACGGGAACCTGGCTCGCCTACGGCGACGTCAAACTCGGCCAGGGGCGGGAGAAGGCGCGGGTTTTCCTCAAAGAGAATCCCAGGCTCCGCGACGAATTGATCGAAAAGATCCGGGCCGCATACGGGCTGGTTGGCGCCCCCCGCCCTTCCTCCAACGGCCAGGCCCCGGCCGCCGACGAGGGGTGAACCGTTCCCGGCCGGCACGCGTAATCGTCATTTCGGTTCTCCGAAGGACCGAGGTGACTACAACGATCATCCGCATCGGCGTTCCCCGGATATCTGGCCTGTTACCTCCGCCTGCGAGACGTTACTCTGATGGGTAAGCGTTAACGCACGTGGACCTGCGACTTTCAGGCTCACCTTCTCGATCCTTGAGACGCCGATCATGACCCCTGAATCATTGCGGCTGGTACCGGCGACGTGCCGGCCGATTGTCATCCTGGCGGCGTTGTCGTGCGGCGCAACCTGGATCAATGAACGGCCCGCCCGCGCCCAGGAACCCAATGGCCTCGCCGTGGCGGCAGCCATCCAAGAGGCCTTCGTCAAAGCCATCGAATCGGCTGAGAGGTCGGTCGTCAGCGTCTCGCGCGACAAGCGCTCGGCCGCCGGACACCCGGAAACCCGGCACCCTCTGGCTGTCCGGGGAATGATGACCGAACCCGCCCCCGGCGACCCGAACTGGATCCCGAACGAGTTCGGCGCCGGCATTATCATCGACAAGAACGGGCTTATTCTGACGAACTACCACCTGGTCCGCGGCGGACCGGCTGAAGGCAAGCTCGACCAGAAAGCCGAACAGACGATCTATGTGCGGCTTCATGATCGCCGCGGGTTCGAGGCGCACATCTTTGCTGCCGATCCCCGCAGCGATCTGGCGGTCTTGAAAATTCCGGCGGCCGATCTCACTCCGCTCGAATTGGGGGCGGCCGCTCCCGTTCGCAAGGGACAGATGGTGATCGCCCTGGGGAACCCGTACGCGATCGCCCGCGACGGATCGCCCTCGGCCACCTGGGGGATCGTCAGCAATATCGGCCGACAGGCCATGCTCGAAGGCGAGCGCCAGGATCCCGAGTATCAGCGCAAATTGACCGTGCACCACCTGGGGACACTGCTGCAGATCGACACCCGTCTCGAGCTGGGGACCAGCGGCGGCGCGCTGCTGAACCTGAAGGGCGAACTGATCGGCATGACGACGTCGCTGGCCGCCATCGTCGGCTACGAAAAGTCGGCTGGATTTGCCGTGCCCTTCGACGACTCCATGCAGCGGGTCATCAAGTCGCTCAAGCAGGGAAAGGAGGTCGAATACGGCTTTCTGGGAATCACGCCCGGCGAGATCACTCCGTCACAGTCGGCGCTGCCCGAATGGGCTCCGGTCTTTGAACGGATCCGGCAGCACGGGGCGGCAAGAATCGATCAGGTGGTGCCGAACCTCCCCGCACACCGGTCGGGGCTCGCTGACGGCGACCTCGTTTTGAAGATCGGCGACAAGGCGATTTTCAACACGAACGACCTGATGCGCGAAATCGGGCTGCTGGCCCCGGGAACCGTCGTGAAAATCAAGGTTTTCCGCCCGATGCTGCCGCACGACGTCGGCCGCGAGATCGACTTCGCCGTTGAAGTCGGGAAATGGCCCGTCATCGACGAAGAGGGGATCATCGCCACCAACCCGCTGCGCGGGGACTGGCAGGGGATCGTCTACGATTATTCGACCGCCCGCAAACGGTTCCTCCCCATGGTGCCGCAGAGAATGCCGCCCGGGGTGCGGGTGATGGAGGTCAAATCGGGAAGCGAAGCCGCCGGCCGGGGAATTCTGCCGGGCGAGCTCATCACGCATGTCCGCGGGAACCCGGTTCGCTCTCCCCGCGAATTCGCCGATGCCGTCAGAGGCGCGACCGGGCAGGTCACTCTCAAGATCTCGACCCCCTCCGACCGGAGCGCCAGCGACCGCGACGTGGTGATCAAACCCCGCTGAGGGCATCGCGGTTGCTTCATTTCTCCGGGGGATGGCACTAAAATCCCTGCCTGAGCATCGACACCCTCAGGCATGAACCGTCCGATGAAAACCGACGAGCTGCGTGAAAGTTTCCTGAAGTTTTTCGAGACCAAGGGCTGTGTCCGCCGCCCCAGCGACGTCCTCGTCCCGCGCGGCGACAAGTCGGTGCTGTTCACCCCCGCGGGAATGAATCAGTTCAAGAACCAGTTCCTGGGGATCGGCAAGCTCGAGTTCACCCGGGCCACGACCTGTCAGAAATGCCTGCGAACCGGCGATATCGAGAACGTGGGAAATACCGCTTACCATCACACGTTCTTCGAAATGCTGGGGAATTTCTCGTTCGGGGATTACTTCAAGCGCGAAGCCATTCACTGGGCGTGGGAGTATCTGACGAGCAGGAAATGGCTGGCGCTTGATCCGGCACGGCTGAGCGTCACCGTCTATCTCGACGACGACGAGGCTTACGACATCTGGCACAACGAAGTCAAAGTCCCCGCCAACCGCATTCGCCGCGAGGGGGAAGACGAAAACTTCTGGCCGGCAGGGGCCCCTTCCAGGGGCCCTGACGGCGTCTGCGGACCATGCAGCGAGATTTACTACCACGCACCCGGCGCGAAAAGCAGCGTGGAGATCTGGAACCTGGTTTTCACCCAGTTCAACCGCGTCGGCCCGCCCCCCGATAATCTGCGACCGCTCCCCAAGAAAAATATCGACACGGGGATGGGGCTTGAACGTACGGCCGCCGTCCTGCAGGGGGTCGACAGTAATTTCGAGAATGACGTGCTGAGGCCTCTGTGTCTGGCGGCCGCCGATGCCGTCGGCCTGGCGTATGATTTCGGCGCTCCGCAGGGACGCCCGTTGCGGCGAATCGCCGATCACGCCCGCGCCGTCACCTTCTGCGTCCACGAAAACGTCGTTCCCGACAATGAAATGCAGGGCTACATCGTCAGGCAGCTCCTGCGGCGCGCGGTGCTCGAAGGCTATCTGCTGGGCCGCCATGAACCATTCGTGTACCGGCTGGTACCGACCATCGCCCGTGTCATGCACCGCCCGTACCCCGAGCTTGCCGACACGGTCGAGCGCGTGGAAGTCGTCATCAAGGCCGAAGAAGAATACTTTCTGCGGACGGTGGACAAAGGCCTGAAGAAGCTGGAGCGGGCCATCGAGAACCTCCGCAAGGAAGGCACAGGCATCATCTCCGGCGACGACGCCTTCGACCTGCACCAGACCGACGGATTCCTGATCGAGCTGACGGAAGCCATCGCGGCCCGCAACAACCTGTCCGTCGATCGCGGCCGCTTTCGCGAATTGATGGAAGAACACCATCGGATCAGCGGCAGCAAGGCATTCGACCTGTCGGTCATGCAGGCCGGGCCGATCGACGCCCTTCGTGAGACGTGCGCCGGCACCGAGTTTCTCGGTTACGAAACAACGCAGGCCGACGGCGAAGTCGTGGGAATCGTCGCCGAAAACCGCCTCGTCGACGTCCTCAACGAAGTCGGGCACGAATCGCCGGTCGTGGTGGTCTTGAACAGGACGCCGTTTTACGGCGAGGCGGGCGGGCAGGTCGGCGATACGGGGATCCTTGAAAGCCCCGAATGCCAGTTCAAGGTCCTCGACACACAGCGGCAGGGCGGGTTCATTCTGCACCGCGGTCATCTTCGTCGGGGGATCCTGAGGGTGGGGATGATTGTCAATGCCAGGGTCGATGCCCAGAGGCGCTCCGGAATCCGCCGTGCCCATTCTGCCACGCATCTCTTGCATCATGCCCTGCAGAAGACGCTGGGAAGCCACGCCACGCAGCGCGGGTCGAAGGTCGATGAAGACTGGCTGCGATTCGACTTCACGCAGCCCCGGGCCATTCCCCGCGAGCAGCTCGTCGAAATCGAAAACGAAGTCAATGCCCGCGTCGCCGAGGGGGCGACCGTCTCTGCGGAAATCATGGATCTCGACGCCGCCCGCAAGTCCGGGGCGACGGCGCTGTTCGGCGAAAAATATCCCGATCGCGTCCGCGTCGTCAGCATGGGGGATTTCAGCCGCGAATTGTGCGGTGGAACGCATTTGAGCAACACCGGGCAGGTCGGCCTGTGCAAGATCATCGGCGAAGAGTCGGTGGCCGCCGGGACGCGCCGCATCACGGCCCTCACCGGAACCAAGGCCCTCGAAAAAGTCCGTCACGACGAGCAGTTGCTCGCCGAATTGGCGCAAATCGTCAAGGCGTCGCGCGTCGAAGATCTGTCGCAGCGGGTCTCGGCGCTCGTCGAAGAGGTTCGGAGCCTGCGGCAGAACCTCCACAAATTCACCGCACAGGCCGCGGTCGGTCAGGTCGACGAACTGCTCGAAAAGGCCGTTGACGTGTGCGGAGTCAAAATTATCGCCCAACAGGTTGCCGGCTGGGATGCCGACATGATGCGCTCGCAGATCGACGAGCTGCGCCGCAAAGTCTCGCCCCTGGCCGTGCTGTTCGGCTCGGCCGCCGACGGCAAAGTGGTGCTGGTCGCCGCGCTCAGCAAGGATCTCGTCGAACGGGGCTTGAGCGCCGGGGAGTGGGTCAAAGCCGCCGCGAAAGTCGTGGGCGGCGGCGGCGGCGGCCGTCCCGACCTCGCCCAGGCCGGCGGCAAGTTCCCCGACAAGCTCCCCCAGGCGATGACCGAGGCGGTGGAGTACGCGAAGGCGAAAATGAAAGTTGCGATGCGGCTGCACGCAGAGGGTAACGTGAACAAGGGCACCGCCCCACCGGCATGACGGCGCGGCAGAGATCGTGCGTTTGATCATCTTGGCCATGTTCTCCGTCCGCGCAGGGCGGAGACTCGGACTGCCCGTCGCCGTGGAATGGAAGTGCCCCCGTGATTTGTGACTTCGAAGTGCTGCTGCACAACGGAGACGAATCGGCCAAGAGCGGCAGGTTCGTATTCCGGTTCTGTACGTGACGTAATATAATAAATCTGGGATTGGGTGATTGATGCGCCGGCAATGCCGCTGGCCGGAACTACGCCCCCATTCCGCCGTCGGTGGAATAATGCGGCTGCTGCGTGGGGAATTCGAATGCAGAAGCTCACACGAATCACTTTTGACCAGAGGGTTATGGGAGGCAAGCCATGCCTGCGCGGCCTGCGCGTGACTGTCGGGACGATCGTGGGTCTCGTTGCAAGCGGCCACACGCAGGCTGAGATTCTCGCCGCGTATCCATACCTTGAGTCCGAGGACATTCGCGAAGCCCTTGCATATGCTGCATGGCGTTCCGAAGAGCAAGAAGCTCCGCTGGACGTTGCATGAATATCCTCGTGGACATGAATCTCTCGCCAACCTGGTGTCCCGTACTGGCGGCGGAGGGGTGGAACGTCGTGCACTGGTCGGCGATCGGAGACCCACGGGCGACCGATGCTACGCTCATGGACTGGGCGAAAGCTCATGA
>JBLMWR010000258.1:0-3079 GCA_050257335.1 Deltaproteobacteria bacterium
GCGTGCTGCCGTAGATTTCGCAGGCGGCGGCGGAAAGGAGCAGCGTGCCGTCGGCGGCCGGAGCGACCAGTTTCGGCTCGTTGCCGGCGAATTCCTTGCGTTTGGGGAGCGGGACGTTCGCGCGGACGTGAGCGATGATGTCGGCCAGGTCCTGGGGCTTGAGGTCCTTTTCGATCCCCTCGGGCATGGTCGATCTGGAGGTGCTGACGAACTCTTCGAGATCGGCCCGCAGGACGACCTGCTCCTTTCCCTCGGGCCCGCGGAGCGTAATGCTGTTTCCGGTTTCGGAGGCCAGGATGCCGGCGTAGATCGTGCCGGCTTTCGTCTCGGCGACGTAGCTGAGGAATTTGCTTTCGACTGCCCGATTCGGATCGAGCACGGCCACCAGCAGTGCCTCGGGAGACTTGTCGGTGAGCGACGCCAGATCGGGGCCGACGTCATACCCCATACCGGCGAGCATGTGGCACTGGGCGCACGTTTTGGCGAAGAGCTGCGCCCCGCGCGTCGCGTCGCCGGAGAGCGTGAGAGCCGATTGGTACTGATCGACCACTTTTTGCCGGTCGGCGTTCACCGCGACGGCGAAGGCCCGGGCGGCTTTTTGCCGCACGTCGGGCGAGCGATGTTCGAGCAGGCGCTGGCGGCGGACGGCGTCGAAATCGGTCGGAGGCAACTTGCCCGCGGCAACGGCGGCGGTCAATTCTGCCGCCCATTCGTCGCGGCTGGCAAGCAGATCGAGCACCTGGGACCGCCGCGCGGGGCCGTAGCCGCGCCATGCTTCGAGCAGCAGTCCGGGAATGCGATCGTTCCGCAACCGCCCGAGCGCCTGCACCGCCGCCTGCTGCAGCTCGGGGGGAGTTTGCGGCGCAAGGAACGAGGCCAGCGTATCGAGGTCGGATTTCTCCTGATCGCGACCGCGTCCCAGGAGTCGCAGCGCCGCGATGCGCACCTCGACAGCGGCCCCGGGATTGGCGGACAATTGCCGTGCGGCGGTGTAGAGTCGATCGACGGCGACCAGGATTTTGTCCGTATCCGGAACTTTCGCCGGATTGATCTTTTTGACCAGCGATTCGTTCCGACGGGCCAGCGAGTCGAGAAGCCGGGCGAAGGCGGTGAATTGCCAGTCGGCAAATTTGCCGTTCTGTTCCTCAGTGACGTACCGCACCAGCTTCGCCAGGGCCTGGTCGTTGCCGAACGCGGCTGCGAGGTCGAGGAGATTGCCGATAAGATTCTGGTTCGGCGTCGTGCTTCGCATTTCCGTCACGACGTTCGACAGAACTTTTTCGACGTTCGCCTTGTTGACCGAACTCATCAGGGCCGAGAAGAGAAAGCGGTCGGTGCCTTCTGCGACGAGCATTTGGCCGATCGCAACGCCCGCCTGCTCCCCGGCGGTCTCTCCCTTGATTTCTCCCAGCGTATAAGCGAGCTGGAGCCGGACGTGGGGATCGGGGTCTTTCGTCCGTTCCAGGAGAGCGGCCAGAGCGTCGCTCGAGAGCGAAGAAAGTTGCGCCATCAGCCTGACGGCGTGGCGGCGGACGCCCGGATGCCGATCGGCCAGAGCTTTGACAAGGAGCGGTTCACGGGCGGCGTCGAAACCGGCCAGCGTGGCGAGGGCGTGCAGGCGGCCTTCGGGGCGCGGGCAGTCTGTGGCCTGCGATTCGAGCAGAGGAATGGCGGCCTTGTCTTGCCGTTCGATCAAGAGTTGCTGTATCACGTCGCGCTGCCAGCCGCCGGGGCTGTCGAGCGCGGCCACCAGGCCGGCGGTGTCGAGCTTGTCGAGCCGGGGGATCGGGCGCGGCTTCTTGTCGACTGGGTAGACGCGATAGATGCGCCCCTGGTCGCGGCCGGCCCGCAGGTCGAGCTGCTTCTGCCACGTGTCGGGGATCCATTGCGGATGCTCGATGACGTGCCGGTACATGTCGGTGATCCACAGCGCGCCGTCCGGGCCGGTCTTCACCGTCGTCGGCCGGAACCAGTTGTCGTTCGAGGCCAGGAATTCCGATTGCTCTTCATCCGCGGCCCGCCGGCTTGTGAACGTCACTCCCTTCGGCGTCACGACTTCGCGGTGGACGAGATTGTGGACCGGCTCGCAGATGAAGGCGTTGCCGGCGAAATGCGGGCCGAACAGATCGTCCCGGTAGATCATGGCGCTGCACGCCGACGTGAAGCGGTTGGCGGTGTGAAAATCGTTGAACCGCGTGAGCAGCCGGCTGATGGGAAAGACCGGCGCGTTGCCGGCGACTTCAGGGACATCGACGCGCGGGGAACCGGCGGCATAGTGCGGATTGCGGCGCTGATATGCGTCGTCGAGCACGAACTGGTACATGGGGTTGGAGTTGTTGCAGCCGAACCAGTTCCCCCAGTCGTCGCGGCTGCGTCCGAACTGCGTCTGTCCGGTGACGGCGTCGAGGTCGCCGCTGTCGGGATGGATTCGCAGATCGCGGCCGCTGATGTTCACTTTCTTGCCGGTCTTCTTCGACTCAATGACGCCGCCGCTGTCGCCGTTGGCGACGTAGATCCAGTTGTCGAGCCCCCACACGAGACCGTTGACGCGGTGCTGCTGGTTCCCCTCGACGAAGCCGGTGTAGAGGACTTCGCGCTTGTCGGCCTTGCCGTCGCCGTCGGTGTCTTCGGCGTAAAGAATGTTTGGGGCGGCGGTGACGAGAACTCCTTTTCGCCACGGAAGCACGCCCGTGGGATAGGGGACTTCGAGAAAGATCGTGGCTTTGTCGTATTTGCCGTCGCCATCGGTGTCTTCCAGGCAGCGGATCTGCCCGCCACCTGTCAGCAGGGGGGACATCGGCTCTTTGCCCGCAGCGAATTCGCGCGGCGCAGCCGCGCTTTCTCCCCCCCTTCGCAAAGGGGGGGACGGGGGGGTCGGGTGAAATGGATTCTGTGGCAGGGCCATTGCAAAGACGTCCTCGCGAACCCGCGCTGTTGGTTCGACAGTCAGCGAAGGTCCCTGCAATTGCGCGTCGGCAAACATCGTCGCGGGACCCCCCCTGCCCCCCCCTGTTAAGGGGGGGAAAGGTGGGTTGGGCGTTGGAGGGAGTTCGCCGGCGTTGTTCCGCTGCGTTTGTGC
>JBLMWR010000259.1:0-2806 GCA_050257335.1 Deltaproteobacteria bacterium
CTTTGTCGCATAGGTCTGGTGACCAAACGTCCCGTTGAAGACGTTGATCTGCGAGCCGGCAATCCCCAGGGCGAGCTGCGCTTTCGCGGCGGGCTTTCCTTCGGGAGTCAGCACCATTGCCTCGACCTCGGCGGCTTTGTGCAGCTCGAAGTCGATCGTTACGTTTCCTTCGTCGCTCCCGACGTCGCGCGAAACCGCGGCCTGATATCCGGCGGCTTCGATCCGGACAAGATGCGCGAAGGCTTCGCGAACGTGGCGGAGCTGATACTTTCCGCCGCTCGCGGCGAACTGGTCGTTCCGATGCCAGAGCATCTGGTCGGCGTTGAAGCGGACCCCGGGAATCACGGTAAACCTCTCAATCGGCTTTTTCGACTCGCCATCGACGACTTTTCCCGAGATGACGAGCGCGGGGTGCGTGCGGAAGACGTATTCTTCGTCCCGCGCAATCAAGGGTTGTCTGCCCAACTGCATTCCGTCCGGTGGGCAGATGTCGGCCTTGAATTCGTCGAGAGGCGCCTCGTTCCATTCCCACACGCCCTTCTCGTCGGCGTACTGGTTGACGCCGTCGAATTCGAAGTATCCGAAGGAATTCCCGCGCCAGCCTTGAAAGAAGATCCGCGCTTTGGGAACCGGGTTTCCCTTCTCGTCGATGACGCGGATGCGGACTTTCCCGCCGGGTTTCATCTGGAAGTTCACCGGCTCCATCCCGGGATCGATCTCGACCTGCTGCATGTCGGGCGCCCGCCCTTTCGCCGAAACAACGAGCTTCGTCATCTTCGGCTCGCACCCTTCCAGCCGATACGTTCCATCCTTCCCCGTTTTCGCTTCCCGCCGGTCGTTGGCGAAGCGGGTGCGGACGAGCGCCCCGGCGATCGGGCGTCCCTGCTCGTCGGTGACCTTACCAGTGACCGTCACGCCGCGTGCCAGCCTGATTTCGGCGGTCGGTTCCTGGTCGCGCCCGATGCCGAATTCCTTGCGGGACAGCCGTCGAAGATTCGGCATAAACTCGGAGGCGTGGATTTCCACGCCGACCTGCTCCATGGAAACAGGCACGCTGTCGAAGCGCCACTTTCCGGCCGCATCGGTTATGGCATCCGCGCCCAGGTACAGCTCGTGCAGGTCTCCCGGCCGTTTCTTTAAGGCGATATTGGGGTGGACGCTCGCTCTTGCGACCGGTTTCCCCTTGTCGTCCATAATCATTCCTCCCATCGACCAGCCGGCCTCGAGTTCGGCAGTGAAGCGGGCTGGAATCGGCTCGTCGTGGCTCTCGGAGGACCAGGCTGCCCAGTACGGTCCGTAGCCGGCAGTCGTGATGTTCACGTTGAAGTGTCTGGGCTCGACCGGCAGCTTCAGCAGCACGCGCCCTTCGGCGTCGGCCTTCACGAACGTGGCGTACGCGGCTTTGCGGACGAACGTGCCGCGCTGGATCTGCTCGGCAGTCGGCAATGGCTCCCCGCGAAACTGAACCAGCGCTCCGGGCACCGGCTTGCCATCGGGACCGGCGACGTGCAAATCAAATTCTCCCGTGTCCCGGGCGAGTGCAATTTTTTCGGCCGCGTCCGGCTTCTCTTTCGCCGTGGCGGCCGCTGTGCCGCTGTCGGACTGTGACGCGGACGTTCCTCCGTCAGCCCCGGCGCGGAAATGCGGCAGCGTGACCGCGGCCAGCAGCAGTAACCCCGCCAGCGTCGAGGGGCCCAGCCGCGTGCGAATCTCCCGCTCCGACTCCAGCAACCGCCGCGCACGGAGCAGGCAAGAGGCGCGTGAATCCAGCCCGAAGACGCCGAGTGCACCGTCAAGGGCACGGCGCCGGTCCCGGGCATGCCTCAGAATCTCCACAAAGGCCTCTCCCGATTCGACCACCGGCCCATTGCTCAGCGTCGCCGCCAGGTCGTCGCACGCGTATTCCCGCAGGCGGTGGATCATCCGATTGGCGATCCAGACGGCCGGATTGAAAAAATGCAGGATCGCGGCACAGCGCTGGAGCAGGACAACTGCCAGGTCATGCCGGCGGAGATGCGCCAGTTCGTGCAGCACGGCCCACTGCAGTTGCGGTGCGGTGAGGGACGACGCGATTCCGCACGGCAGAATGATGATCGGCCGGAGGAGGCCGCAGACTGCGGGGGCAGTGATGTCGTCGCTTTCCAGGATCCGAATCGCCCGCATGACTCCTGCACGCCGCTGCAGCTCGCGCACATCGATCGCCAGGCGCGACGGGTCGACGGGAGCGAGCGTTGTGAGGCGCGCTCGAAAGCGAAAGTGGACGCGGAGCAACCGGACCGACAGCAGCAACACGCCGATTAGCCAGAGGGCCATGACGACCGCGGATGGCGTCAAGCGCGGCGCCGCGGGGACCGAATCTGCGGCAATATCAGACGCCGTCGCGATTGCCGCGGCCGGTTCTGGAGCCGCGGGAAGGCCGCCTGCACGGGAGTCGACTTTGGTCGTCTGCGAGCGACCGTGGAGAACCACATCGGGCTCGGCTCGATCGGGCGGTTCCGCCGGGATTGCGGCGGGCTGTGGATCCGCCGGCGACCGGCTCTCGACGACGGCCGGACCGCGCTTCTGGGAGAACCATGACGACACGCACGCCGAGGGTGTCCAGCGCGCGACAGTCATCGGCACAGTCAATTGCACCGGGACCAGCAATTTGAGCGGGACCAGCAGGAACAGGCAGTACCCGACCTGCGGTGCGACCCGCTTGTGAATGGCCCACCACACCAGGCTGACGAGCGCCAGAAGCACGGTACTGTCGAGCCACGCCGCTGCCATCCATGCCGTCCAGTGAAGTCCAGCCCTATTGGCAAAT
>JBLMWR010000260.1:0-5758 GCA_050257335.1 Deltaproteobacteria bacterium
GAGCGTCTGGCTGTCGCGAGGAATTCGCTCAAGGGCCTGTCTTGCGCCTGCGCAGTCTACACGTTCTTGTAGAATTCCTCCGCCTCGCGCATGAATTCGAGGTCAAGCGTGCGCATCGTGCCGACGGCTTCGGCGAGCGTGTACGAGACGATCTTGAGCCCCCGCAGGGCGACCATCTGGCCGAACTGGCCGTTGATCACGAGCCGCGCCGCGTGAATCCCCAGCCGCGTTCCCAGCACGCGGTCGTAGGCGCTGGGGGGGCCGCCGCGCTGAAGATGGCCCAGCGTCACGGCGCGGGTTTCGATCCCCGTGCGCCGCTGGATGAGATCGGCGATCGTGTCGCCGATGCCCCCCAACTTCACATGGCCGAATTCGTCCAGTTCGGCGTCGTGGGTGACGATTCCTTCCTGGGGGAGTTTGGCCCCTTCGCTGACGATGATCAACCCGTAGCTCTTGCCCGCAGCGCGGCGCTGCATCAGCACCTCGCACATCTTTTCGACGTCGACCTCCATTTCGGGGATGAGCGTGAAATCGGCGGCGGTGGCGATGCCGGCAAAGCAGGCGATCCACCCCGCGTGACGCCCCATCGTCTCGATGACCATCACCCGGCGATGCGACTCGGCGGTCGTCCGCAGCCGATCGACGGCTTCCATGACGATGTTGATCGACGTGTCAAAGCCGAAGGTGAAGTCGGTGCAGCTCAGGTCGTTGTCGATGGTCTTGGGGACGCCGACCACGGGGAAATGCTCTTCTTCATACAGTCTTCGGGCGACCCCCAGGGTGTCGTCGCCGCCGATGGCGACCAAGGCCGTCAGGCCGAGGTTCCTGAAATTCGCAAGGAGCTGCGGCACCGACTCTTCTTTTTTCTTGTACGGGTTGGTGCGCGAGGACCCGAGAATCGTTCCGCCGCGGGCGATGATCTCGTCGGTCTCCTGCGCCTTGAGCGGGATGCAGTCTCCCTGAATCGCCCCGCGCCAGCCTTCGAGAAACCCGACGCATTCGCCGCCGGCATTATGAATCGTCCGGACCACCGCGCGGATCACCGCATTCAATCCGGGGCAGTCGCCGCCGCCGGTCAGTAGCGCCACATTCATCGTTTTCATTCCCGAAAATCAGGCCAGCGCCGAAAGCAACGTGCGCTCGATGAAGGTCGTATCCACCTCCCCCTTCTGAAACGCCTCGTTCTCGAAAATCACCCGCAACAGGGGGATCGTCGTCTTTACCCCTTCGACCACGAATTCGTCCAGCGCCCGCCGCATGCACGCGAACGCTTCTTCCCGCGTCGGCCGGTGAACAATCAGCTTGCCGATCATCGAATCGTAGTACGGCCCGATCGTGTATCCCTGGTACACGTGCGAATCGAAGCGCACTCCCGGCCCGCCCGGCAGCCGCAGTCTGGTGATCGTTCCCGGCGAACCGCGGAATCCGTTGGCCGGATCTTCGGCGTTGATCCGGGCCTCGATCGCCGATCCCGATTGTTCAATCTGCTTCTGCCTGAACGGCAGCTCCTCGCCCGCGGCCACGCGAATCTGGCTCTTGATGAGGTCGATCCCGGTTACCATCTCGCTGACCGGGTGCTCGACCTGGATCCGCGCGTTCACCTCGATGAAGTAATAAGTATTGTCGGATTGATCGACGATGAATTCAACGGTACCGGCATTGGTGTACCCCGCCGCCTTCACCAGTCGTACCGCCGCCTTGCACATTTCTTCGCGGACGGTTTTGGAGAGCGTTGGGGCCGGGCTTTCTTCGACCAGCTTCTGGTGTCGCCGCTGCAGCGTGCAGTCGCGCTCCCAGAGATGGACGGCGTTCCCGTGGCTGTCGGCGATAATCTGCACTTCGACGTGCCGCGGCCGATCGATGTATCGCTCCAGATAGACCCCGGGGTTCTTGAACGCCTTCTCGGCCTCCATGGCGGCGGCCTTCAGTCCCGACCTCAGCGACTCGTCGTCCCGGGCCACCCGCATCCCCTTCCCGCCGCCTCCGGCGGTCGCCTTGATTAACACCGGGTAGCCGATCCTGCCCGCCACGTGGAGCGCCTCGGATTCCCCCGTAACCAGCCCGTCGCTGCCCGGCACAAGCGGCACCTTCGCCGAGCGGGCGATTTCCTTCGCCGAGACCTTGTCTCCCAGCTTTTCCATCGCCTCGTGGGTGGGGCCGATGAACTCGATATTGCAGCTCCGGCAGACCTCGGCGAAATGTGCGTTTTCGGCGAGAAAACCGTAGCCCGGGTGAATGGCCTGGACGTTGCCGATCTCGGCCGCACTGATGATGCGGTTGATCATCAGGTAGCTTTCGGTGGCGGGGGCCTTCCCGATGCAGTACGCCTCGTTGGCCAGGCTGAGATAGTGAGCCCCGCGGTCGGCCTCGCTGAAGACGGCCACCGTCTCGATTCCCATCTCCTTGCAGGCTCGAATGACCCGCAAGGCGATCTCCCCCCGATTCGCCACTAAAATCCGTTGAAACATGCTATGCCAGAGTGGTCCGATACCTGATTTCGCCATACCGCAGGACAGCCCTTCCGGGCCGTCAGACATTCCCAATGGCCCGGAATGGCCGTCTTACGACTTCCCCGAACTATCAACGGAACGCCCTTTGCGGACCTGTGAATCGGACCACGGATTCGGCGTTCTCCTCGAACCGTTAACCCAGACGAACCCGGAACAACGGCTGGCCGAATTCCACGGGGTCGCCGTTCTTTACCAGCAGTTCGGTTATGGTGCCATTCATGTCGGCGGTGATCTGATTGAAGACCTTCATCGCCTCGATGATGCACACGACGGTGTCCTGGCTGACTTTGGTGCCCACCGTCACGAACGGGGGATCGCCGGGCGAAGGGGCCTCGTAAAACGTTCCCACGGTCGGGCTGTTGATCGTCACCGTGTCTTTGGCAGCCTCGCCGACCGCGGGGGCCGGAGGAATTGCCGCCGGCGGGGCAGCGGAAGGGGCCGCCATTGGCACCGGATGCGCCGGAAACCCAGCCGCCGGAATCATTTGCATCACTTCGGCCGGCCCGCGACGCAGCTTCCACCGCTGATCCTGTCGTCGCAGATCGATTTCCGTCAGCCCATGCTCCTCCATCAGCGCGATCAGCTCGCGGAGTTTTCTCAGATCGAAAGGCTCTGCTGACCCGGCGTTCTCTGCAGGCATTAGGTTTTTCGCCTTGATATCGGTTAAAATCAATCCACAACGATCTGCGAGAAATCCTTGGGAACGCTCGTCAGGACCTCGGCTCCCTGCCGGGTGACCAGACAATCGTCTTCGATGCGCACTCCCCCCCAGCCCTCCATATAGATTCCCGGCTCGACCGTCACGACCATCCCCGGCTTGAGCCGGGTCTCGAACGCCGCGCTGAACCGCGGTGCTTCGTGAATGTTCAACCCGATGCCATGGCCCAATCCATGGCTGAACTGTTTGCCGAACCCGGCCTCTTCAATGACCCGGCGGGCGGCCGAATCGACGTCGCAGCACCTGGCTCCGGGACGGATCGCCTTGATCCCCGCCTGCTGCGCTTTCAACACAACTCTATACACCTTTTCAAGTTTAGGCGAAATCTTACCGGTGACCAAAATACGCGTCAAGTCACTCTTGTAGCCGCTCGCTGCCGACGCTCCCCAGTCGACCAGCACGAAATCCGACGCGGAAATCAGCCCCGTGGTGGGACGGGCGTGCGGCAGCGCGGCGCGGGCCCCGACGGCGACAATCGGTGGAAAACTGGCGACGACCGCCCCGAACTGCCGCATCGCCTGTTCCAGAAGATGGGCTGCCTGCAACTCGGTCATTTCCCCCGTGAGCTGGGCCCGCAATACCTCGAATCCCTTTTCCGCCTGCCGGATCGCCACCCGGATCTGTGCCACCTCATCGGCATCCTTGATCTGTCGCAGCTCCTCGATCATCCCCGACAGCAGGCACGGTTCAATCCCCTTGGCCACATCCTTCAATTTCTCGAAGCTGGCCAGGGTAAGATGGTCCGATTCAACCCCCAGCTTCCGCAGCTTGGCTTTTCTGACGACTTTGGCCGCGGCCACCACAACCGTCTCCGTCTGTGGCCGGATATAAACCTCCATACCCGGACATTCCTGGCCGATCTGCGTCGTATACCGCCCGTCGCTGATGAGCGTGCAAATCCCCTTGCCGATCAACAGATAGCTGCTGTCGCCGGTAAACCCGGTGAGATACGAGACGTTCGTCTCGTTGGAAACCAGCAGAGCCTCCACCGGCTTGTTTTTGAGGTGGTGCAGCAGTTTCTGACGGCGTTCAAGCGGTCGATCGTGGAGCATGATTGCGGGACGCTACCCATACAGCTTATGCGCGTCGTCCGATTCTATGCGCCGCGCGCGGATCAGGCCGTCCTTCAGCTTTTCGCCGTTGGGGTCGATGTAGACTCTTCCCGTCGGCTCGGTGTTGTCGGGATTGATCCCCATCACGTGGATGTTGAAAATGAATGCGGGTTCCTCGAGCGCCAAAAACCAGTGCACGTTGTCCTTGTAGTCCGACACCGTCGAGCACTCTCCGACCTTGAACTTGCGGTCGATCGTGGGCTTGATGATCATGTGATCGTCTTCATCCTCGACCCGGTCGTAGTGCCGGCCGCGGAATTCGCCTTTGAGGATCAGAAACGCGGTGGCCATGTTGTTGTGCCCGTGCGGCACGACCGAGCGTCCCTTCTTGAGGGCGAAGACCTGTCTTCCCCACGAGATCTTCTCGGGGATCCCCTCCACCTTCGGAAATTTCACCGACAGGCTGCGGGCGCCGTTGTCGACCAGTTCGAGGTTTCGCGTCAGCCTGTCGAAGTCGATCAGCCGCAGAAAATCCGCCACGTCGGCCTTCTTGTACAGTTCTTCAATCTTCTTTTGCCACTCGACCTGTTCGAGCTTCCTGTCCTTGAGGTCCCAGCCGAGCTGGTTGACGTCCGCCAGCCATTTGACCGTCGCCGGTTTGAACTCGTCGGCGAAGGCATCGCATTGAAAGAGCGTTTCCAGAAGCGAAAGAGTGAGTACCGAGCCCAGCGCCTGTTGAGCGAACTCGCGCCGCGAAAGAGACTGCATGGATCATCTCCTGTTCTGGGACACGTTGCAGACCAGCGGAACCAGACCGCCGCGATTGCCCCGATCAGGAGTCTATCGGCTCGCTCATTTCGGAGCAACTCGGGTCCGTCGGAGTCCGGACTTCCGCCGGAACGATGAACGGATACATGTTGTGCCGCGCGTCGTCGCACAGGCCGGCAATGTTGAAAGGGGCGATTTCGCGTTTTACCAGCTCTTTGAATTCGCGCACGAGGTCTGCCGGCGGCGGACCGTCCGCGGTGAGCGCCATGAGCCGATCGTAGCAGCCGCTCACGGCCCGGCGGAAGTTATCGTTGTCGGCCTGGAGGAACGCGTTTCCCGGACAGGCCAGCCCGCGCCGGCGCAAGTCTTCGCTGTTGTGAGCCCCGGCGAAGTAGAACATGGCAAACGACGACGCCAGGCCGAAATCCACGAATCCCCGATAGCACCCGTGCACGATCTGGTCGATCAGGTCGATTTCGGACTGAAGGGTCCGCTCGTGCTCCTGCAGGGCGGCGTAGAATTCTTGGCGCCCCGGCCGGCGCTCGAAGATCGAGGCCAGCCGTTCGATTCCGTAGAGCGTGTGCGCATTCCCCGAGCTGTGCAGTGCGTCGAGCGTGTACGCCGCCAGGGGGAGCATGGCCCAATTGGGGCCGACGGTGCGCCGGGCGCGGCGTTGAAGCCGCGGCGTGCGCCGCAGTCGGCCGCACAAG
>JBLMWR010000261.1:0-6194 GCA_050257335.1 Deltaproteobacteria bacterium
AAAACACCTCAAATTCCCCGAGAAAAACAGACCACCTTCAAAGGCCTGGCTTGGAAGCCCCATCCTACAGTCGCACTTCGCGGCTGCGGAGTTTGGCGCGGGCCCGGGTCAGGGCCGGGCCGATTGAGTTTTCGGGGACTCCCAGCCCGGCGCTGATCTCCCGGTAGCTGCGCCCTTCGATGTGATACTGGCGGACGATTTTCGCCTCCATATCCGGGAGACCGGCCAGCATCTTCTGGACTTCATCGCGGTCGTCAATCCGCTGCACTTCCTGCCGTTCGTTATGCCGTTCATGGGTGGCAAGATCAATCGCCGTCTGGTGGACATTCACGTGCCCCAGCGCTTCCGCCATCCGGCGGCGGGCCATTTCCCGGACAATCACCCGCCGGGCGACAACCGTCAGATAGGTAGCCAGCGAACATTCGTTCCGGAACCCTCGCAAAACCGCGTAATTGCGGTCGAGCAGGGCAAGAAAGACCTCGGCACACAGGTCGTCGACGTCCTCAGGATTGAGGTGGACGCTTCGCGCATGTGCGGTGTGGTGCACAACATGCACGAACAGGCCGAGAAATCGGTCGACCAGATCCTTCCAACTTGCCGGTTCCCCCGCCAGGCAGCGATTCAGCAGTTGGCGATCAATTTCGGTCAGGGCCACAACTCATTCCATCATTGAAATTTATATACGATCCTCGACCAGAAATACCTCCCTGCACGAAACATCATTCATTCTACGCGATTACCCATTTTAGGCAATATGAGTCGTCGGCTGACATCAGGGAGTTCCTGATGTTTCAATCTGATCGAGCGGCCCTCGAGTCCTCTCGTCAGGATGGAGGGAGGGCCGACGGACCCGTGGGGTCGCGAGATCAGCAGCGAACGCTCACCTAAGGGAATTAATGCGTTCGGGCGTATCATCTCATCTATCGCCCGGAACATTCTCGCAACACCAAGTCGCCCGAGACCAATTCTTGAAATTTACCAGAAAACCAACAGGGGCAATGCTTTGCATCTTCGCGCCTTTCGTGATGTCGCGCTGTTTGAGAGGCCTGAGCGACAGGATGACGAAAAGACATCGCGCAAAGCTGCGAAGACGCAAAGGACAACGGCGAGACCGGCCCGTTAGACCCGCATAAAGTCGGCTTCCGACTCGCTGTCGTTTTTCAAACGAACTTCATTTTCGGGAAGATGTTCATCGCCGTAGGCTTTCGACGGATCCTCTCCTTCTCCCTCATTCGCAAGCGGGAGGGGCTCGTGGTCGCCCCCGCTCGAGATTTCATCGGGAGTTGCAGGACCATCGGAGGCGTCTTCCGGCAAGCCGCGGCCACGGCCCTTCCCTTTGACCTCGTCCACACGAAACGTGAACTCTATGTCGGCTACCGCGATTTCATCGCCCGGTTTCAGTTCCGCTTCGACCACCCGCTGGGAGTTCACCCTGACGCCGTTCATGCTTCCCAAGTCCCGAAGCACGTATCGTTCGCCACATTGCACGATACAACAGTGACGCCGGGAAATCTTGGAACTGACTTGCAACGAAACGTCGCAATCTTGATTGCGGCCGATCAGCATGATCGGTTTGTCCAGAGGAATGGGTGACCCCCCTTCCGTGGGGATTAGGCTGGCGGCCATGTATGGCTCCCGAATTGAGATAGGCCCGCACTCTTCCCTTGTATCATAAACTATCGGCATATCGGGAAGGAAACAATTTCCGTCCCGGCGCGAGAAAACCGCGAAAATTCATTCTTTGGACAACCACCTCCCGGCCGGCCTTAAATTCTTTGATGGCAAGAGTTAGAATCGGGCAAATGGCGAGAAAACAGGAGATTTTGCAACTTGGGAAAGGATCAATCACGATGAAAACAGCCCGCCAATCCGCGTTCCCTGCGTTGCTGGTCCTTCTAATCGCGGGCGCAGCGGATATCGCGGCGTCCACTCGAGCCGTCGCCGACGACCCCCCGGTCGTCCGGTCCCAGGCGGTCGTTAATTTGTCGTTCGACGAGGCCTCGGGGGAGGCGATCGATTCGGCAACAGCGGGAGCCGCCAGAGACAACGGCGCGCTGCAAAACGGCGCGGGCCGGGTGAAAAGCCCGTTCTGGGGGCAATCGGGCAGACAGGCCGTCGTTCTCGACGCCGGCGCCAAACAATTCGTGCAGATTCCCGACAGCCCCGACGTCGACGGTCCTGACGCCGTCTCTTTCAGCATGTTTTTTGTCAATCTGCATCCCGCCGCCGACACGGCGTATCACGGCATCGTCGCCAAGCGCGACGAGCCGAAACAAATCACGAACTACGGCATCAACTACACGCCGAACCAGGATACTCTGCAGGTCTATCTGAACGACGGCGCGGGATACAAAGCGGCGACGTACAGCCTGAATGCGTCGGTCGGGCAGCGGCGGCCGGTTTTCATCACCGCCGTGTTTCAGGTCGGCGATGCACCGGCGCCCGACGCAGACGAGGACAAGGATGACTTGCTGATTCGCTTCTACGCGAACGGCCAGCCGGTCAAACCGAAAGGGGCCGCCGGCGGGACGGCGAGCGGGAACGACGTCTGGTTGACTGACGTCAAAATCGCGAACCTGCTGAACGACGCCCCCCTGACGCTGGGGGCGAGCACGCCGGCCGCCGAATTCACCAGTTGCGTCATCGATGAATTCTCGCTCTTTCGCCGGGCACTGTCCCCCGAGGAAGTGGCGAAGCTGTTTGCCGAGGTCGCCGGCCCGAACGCCCTGGCGCGGGCCGCAGAGGAAGCGAAACCAGTCCCCACGGCCCCGGAAATCTCGGGACTCTCTCTCAACGGCCTGACGCGCGGGCAGACGACCGTGCTGACGATCAGCGGAGCGAACCTCCTCCCCGACTCC
The DNA here is from genome assembly GCA_050257335.1 of Deltaproteobacteria bacterium. Classification (GTDB taxonomy): domain Bacteria; phylum Planctomycetota; class Planctomycetia; order Planctomycetales; family Planctomycetaceae; genus JACQFH01. Next base: position 2,859 of record JBLMWR010000261.1, read on the forward strand.
CTCCTGGTCTCGACGGCCCCCATTGAAAAGCAGGTCGTGCGCCCCGGAGGGACGCCCGAGCGGATCGAAGTCGAGGTGACCGTTCCCGCGACGGCGCCGGCGGGACATTTTCCGCTGCGCGTCCAGACTCCGCACGGCATCAGCGGCGCACTGACTGTCGCCGTCGATTCCCTCCCGCAGGTTCGCTTTGCCGAAAGCGCCCCCGACAAGCCCGTCCCGCTTCCGGTGGCGATTTCCGGCGCCATGACCGGGCAGCAGGTGGTGAAGGTGCATTTTGCAGGCAAGGCCGGGCAGCATCTGGTGGTCGACTTGGAATGCAAGCGGCTGGGATCGGCTATGGAGCCGGTTCTCGAACTGCGGAACCCGCGCGGCGCCCCCCTGAACATCGCCTGGGGCCGGCCGCAATTTCGCGGCGATACGCGCATCGAAACCAATCTCTTCGCCGACGGCGTTTATACCGTCGAACTTCACGATCTGACGTACAAGGCCCCCGGGCAAAACAGCTATCGCCTGAAGATCGGCGATCTGAAGCTCATCGATACGACCTATCCGTCAGCCGTCGCCGCGGGCGCGCAGCGCCCGGTGACCGTCATCGGCCCCGGCATGGACCCCGCCGCGACGCTCGCCGTCGATATGCAGAATCAGGTTCCCGGAATCGTCCGCGCGATCGCCCTCCCTCCCGACACCGGCGCCGTCGGCCCCGCCCCCAGTATCATTTCCAGCGGCGCGGTCGAAGTGTTCGAGGAACCGCCCGCCGACGGCAAACTGCAAACGATCGACGCGCGATTCTCCGAAAAGGCGCACGTTCCAATCGTCGTCAACGGGCGTATTTCCCGGCACGGCGAAAGCGACCGGTTCGTGCTCAACGTCAAACCGGGCGCGACTCTGAACCTGTCGGTCGACAGCTACGCCCTGCACTCGCCGCTCGACCCGCAAATCGTCGTCTTCACGCACCCCGACGGGCAGCGGCTGGCGGTCAGCGAAGAACGTCCGGTTCTGGACTTCGCCGTTCCTGCCGGAACATCGGCGATCCAGGTCGCGGTCGGCGACGTCAACCATCGGGGCGGGCCCGAATTCGTTTACCGCCTGCGGATCGTCTCCGCCGGTCATCCCGATTTTTCGCTGGCGATCGCCGCCGACCGCGTGACGCTGCCGCGCGACGGAACCACGATCCTGCGGGTCGACGTCGTCCGCTCCGGATATGACGGTCCGATCGCGCTGGCGCTTTTGGGCGCTCCCGAAATCACCGTTGCGCCCGCCGAGATTCCGCCAGGCGTCGCCAAAACATTCGTCGTCCTGTCGGCGAAGTTCGGAGAACTGCCGGCCGGAGGCGCGGTCAGACACCTGCGATTGGTCGGAACGTCGGCCGGGCTCGACCCCCCGCTGCGGCGCGTCGCCCTCGCGCCGCCGGACAACCGGCTGGCGCTCGTCCCCGGAGCGCGTTCCGATCTGACGGCTGCCCTGACGAGCCACTCGGTCGCCGCGCTCGAACTGGGAGAACTCCCGCCTGCCTGGTTCCGCGGAGCCGACCTCGAAATTCCCCTGACGCTCAAGCTCGAGAACGCGGAGCTTGCCAAATACCCTGTGCGGCTGATGCTGTTGACGACCGAGGCGCCGCGCACGCAGCCCGACCCGGCCGATCCCGCCAAGCAGCGAAAAATCCCGATTCCCCTGCTGCGGAGCCTTCCTGAACAGGTCCTCTCCGGCGGCGAAAGCACGGCGCGGCTGCGAATCGCGGTTCCCCTGGATGTGGTCGAAGGCCAGATTGACGCCGCGATCCGCGCCGATTTTCTGCCGCACGCCTTTTCCGACAAGACGCTGGCGACCGTCTATTCCTCCCCCTTCCGCCTGCCGGTGCAAAACGCCGCCGCAGTACAACTGGCCGCAGGCAACCTCGTGCTCACCGGCAATGCGCAGACGAAATTCGCCGGGACCTTGAAGCGCACGCCCCGGTTTGCCAGGCCGGTCGAAGTCTCGCTGATCGGCCTGCCGGCCGGCTACGCGGCGCCGAAAGTGACGATCGCTCCCGATCAGGAGCAATTCGAGATCGTGGTGAGCGCTCCCGCCGTCACCGCCGCCGCCGATCTCCCCAGCGTTCAATTCCGCGTCGCCACCCCCACCGGCAGCCTTCTGCAACGCGATACCCCGGTGCCGACGAAGGTTGCGCCCCCGTAGTGCGGTCACTCCGTGACCACACGCCTGCGCTGTGATGCGTTGGGCATTGTGATGAAGCCGCGGCGCGGCGGCATAATTCAGCCAGCGGCGTCAGCCGCCGGGATCGCGTCCAGACGGCAGGAAGTGGCCCGGCGGTCTTCAGCCTGTGCGGTGTCTGACCCACACGAAACACAGAGCCGCCATTGCGATCGCGAGAAGAATCACGATCGGGTCTTTCCACGGCGGATTCGACGAATCCGGCGGGAACAGATTCAACACGACGAGTCCCACCAGGAACAACGCCCCCAATCCCCAGCGCCATGACGTTCCGTCTCGTTTGCTCATTCTCCAGATTGTATCCCCGCGTACCGCACGGCAGAAGCTCGGAGCGGTCGAGGCGGTTTGAGGCTTGGACGACTGCTCGGCAACTCAACAGTGGACTCGGGTGCGCCTCGCCGCAAGACGGTCAAAGTGCAAGTGACAATGCATCATTTGACTCTCGTGTAACATTCACTCAAACTCACGAGCATGCCGTCCACATCGCGCATCATCGTCATGGGGTCGATCAATACCGATCTGGTGATCCGCGGTCCGCGGCTCCCCGGTCCGGGAGAAACAGTCATCGGCGGCGAGTTTTATCAGGCGGCCGGCGGAAAGGGAGCCAACCAGGCGGTTGCTGCCGCGCGGGCTGCGCTCGATCCGGTGACGTTTCTGGGCGCAGTCGGCGATGACGGTCTGGGGCAGGCTGCATTGGAACGCTTTCAGGCGGAGAATCTCATCTGCGACTATCTTAAAGTCATCCCGGGCAAGCCGTCGGGAGTCGCATTGATCCTCGTCGATGAGTCCGGACAGAACCTGATCAGCGTCGCCGCGGGCGCGAATGCCTGTCTGAGTCCGGCCGCCGTCGATGCCATTCCCGAGGCCGTGTTTTCCGCGGCCAAGGTTTTCCTGACGTGCCTCGAAACACCCCTCGAAACGGTCGCCCGCGGTCTCGCGCGCGCCAGACGGGCCGGATTATTGACAATTCTGAACCCGGCCCCGGCTTCGCGCGACGTTCTCGACTCGGGCATATTGTCGCTGGTGGATGTGCTGACCCCCAACGCCGGCGAAGCCGCGCTGCTGACTACTGGGCAGACTCGGGCGGACGACCGGTATGACGATGCGACCGTCGTCAAATCCGCC
>JBLMWR010000262.1:0-8671 GCA_050257335.1 Deltaproteobacteria bacterium
CCCAGCACCAGAAACTGCGAGGCGCGGGGGCTGGCGCCGTAGGCGATGTATTTGTGCACCCCGTCGATCGCCGCCGTCTCGCCGGGACGCGACGCCGCGGCCAGCCGTGCGGCATAGCGCACCACCGAATCGGCGATCGGCACCCCGCGGACGAGGTCCTGCAGGCGCAGCACTTCGTCGCTTTTGAGGACCGTCTGCGCCGTCCCGGTGAGCGTGCTGGTCGTCCCCTTGATGATCTGCACTTCTTCGTCCACCGTCGGGTACTTGACCTTCAGGCTGAACATGAAGCGGTCCACCTGCGCTTCGGGGAGCGGATACGTCCCCTCCATTTCGATGGGGTTCTGCGTCGCCACCACATAGAAGGGGGGTTTGAGCGCGTACGTCTGCCGGCCCACCGACACCTCTCCTTCCTGCATTGCCTGCAGGAGCGCGGCTTGCGTCTTGGGGGGCGTGCGGTTGATCTCATCGGCCAGCAGAAAATTGGTGAACACGGGGCCGGGCATGAACTCCAGCGTGTGCCGCCCTGTCGCCTGGTCCTCTTTAATCATGTCGGTGCCGGTGATGTCCGACGGCATGAGGTCGGGCGTGAACTGGATCCGGCGGAACTCCATGTCGAGGGTCCTGGCGAGGGTCCGCCCCATGAGGGTCTTCCCCAGGCCGGGGACGCCGTGCAGCAGCACGTGGCCGCGGCACAACAGGCCGATCAGCAGAAAGTCGATGATTTCGTCCTGCCCCACGACTACCTTGGCCATTTCTTCCTTGACGCGGCTTCGGGCGTCGCGAAGGCGGGCGACGACGGCGGCGTCGTCGCTCGAGAGCGGCGTCGCCGGGGCGCCGTTGCCGGCAGCCTGTCCAGCGGTTTCGTGAAGTCGTTTTTCAAGTCCGGCGGCGGGGGGGGCCATAAGCTGTATTCCTCGCGAAGGGTGTTCGTCGAAAGTCAATTACGGATGATTTGAAGGGGTCGCCGGGCCGTCCTGCTCTGCGCGAATCGGCGAACCTTCATTCTTCGGTGGCGGCGGCGGCCTCCTGCGGGTCGATCAGCCCGTCGCCATCGGTGTCGATGCGGTGAAAGACCTCGCGCGGACCGAGGAATTCGTTCCAGGTGAGGTCGCCGTCATTGTTGCGGTCCATGCGCTGAAACCAGATCGGGCCGATCGGCGCCCGCTGCTCGAAGGACGTGGCCGGCACCGCCGCCGGGTCCGCCGTCCTGAAGAGGTGAAAACTGCCGCGCGTGAATTCGATGTGAAAATTGCGGGCCGGGTCTTCCGGAGAGAGCCGGCCACCCTCGCCGCGGGCCAATCCCTCAAGGGACCTGGGCACGGCCTTCAGCTCGCGCATCGAGATGCGGCCGTCGCCGTTGGAGTCGAGCGACTCGAAGAATCCGCGTCCGGTGTCGTACAAGTTGACCTTTGCCGCCGTGGCGGCCGGCTCCCCGCGGACTTTCACGTATTTTTCCACTTCCTCGCCGAAGATCTTGCCGTCGCCGTCGGCATCGAGCGAGTCGAACAGCTTCTCGGCCTCGAAGCGCACGGAGAGTTCGGTCTCCTTGCGGTCGAGATAGCCGTTGCCGTCGGTATCGAGCAGGTTGAAGATGCGCATCGCGCTTTCAATCGCCACTTTCATGTAGTCGACCTTGCGAAACGACACCGTCAGTACGGCGCGGGCGAAGGCCAGCCTCAGCAGGTCGGGACGGCGGGCTTCGTCAAGGCGCTTGCCGGAGGTCGAGAGAACCGCCATCGCCGGCTGCCCCTCGTGAGCGCCGTCGAGATCCACCGCCAGCTCGAGATCGACCGGAGTGCGGGCGATCCCCCGCAGCTCTTTCTCGCTGAGCTTGCCGTCGGAGTTTTCGTCGAGCATCTTGACCCGGTCGGCATTCCAGCCCAGCTCGGCCGGCGCGAGCTTGCCGTCCCGGTTTTTGTCGTATTTTTTGATCAGCCGGCCGGCGAGCTGCGGCTCGCTGATGTCGCGCAACAATTCGGAGCGGGTGGCCGTCGGAGCGGCAGGCTGCCGCCGGTTCAAGAGCAGCAGCGCATTCGGATCGGGCTCCGGTTCCGGAAGGACTTCCTGAAAGCTGATGCACTCGTCCTGGTCCTGGTCGCGCTCGAGGATCCGGGCCGCGGCAGCCGCCATTTCGGCCCGGTCAAGGTAGCCCGAGCCGTCCGCGTCGAGCAGTTTGAACACCTCTTTATCGTTATTCGACGCCGTCGCGTCCTGGCGGTAGACGAGCGTCTCGCCCCCCACGCGTTCCACCTGCTGCATGAGCTGCTTGCGGACGTCCCCGGCGGACTTGCCGCGATTCCCGTCGATCGAATCGAAGAACGTCTCGGCGGAACCGCGGCGGCGGGGGGGCGCCAGCGGCGAGAGGGCCAGCTCTTCCCGCGACAGCTTGCCGTCCCCGTCGGCATCCAGCTTCTGCAGCAGCCGGTCGACGTACGCGTTGCGGGCCGCCGCCAGAGACACCCCCGAAAGGGTCACCCGGAAACGCAGGTGCAGGGGGCCGTCGTCGAGAATGAGCAGCACGTCGCGAATGTCCTCGTCTGCGGGCGAAGCGGCGACGTCGGCCGCGGTGGAAGTGTTGGCGGCCACCTTCGTGGACCCAGCGCGATCGGCAGGCTGGGCGCCGCCGGCAAAGAGGGCGCAGCCTGAGATTGCGATCGTTATCCAACGCAGTCGTGACATGACCCCGAATGATTCCGCCATCGAACAACTGAACCCGACCCCCCCCTGCCCCCCCCTTACGAAGGGGGGGAATGTTGGCGGGAGTCACGTCCCTGTTTTTAACTCTCCATTACGTTTTGGCTTTCGCCAGCAGCGCCTGCACTGGCTTGTGGCCGCGATCCACGATCGGAATCGGCCGCCCTTCGGCGGTGATGTTCTCTTTGGTGTAATCGATCCCCAGGGCCGCACAGATCGTGGCCAGGTAATCGGGGACCGAAACCGGATCTTTCTCGACCTGCATTCCCGAGGCGCCGGTGTCGCCCCACACCTGGCCCCCTTTGATCCCCCCGCCTGCCAGCACTGTCGACCAGGCCACGGGAAAGTGGTCGCGTCCCTTCTGCGCATTGATCGCAGGGGTGCGCCCGAATTCCCCCATCCAGACGATGAGGGTTGTCTCGAGCAGCCCGCGCTCCTTGAGGTCGGTCATCAGCGTCGACCAGGCCGGATCGAGAATCTCTGAGAGCTTTTTGACAACCTCGAAATTGTTGGCGTGCGTGTCCCAGTTCTGCTGCGGACCGGCGAGAGTGACCTCCACAAACGGGACGTCGCGCTCGACCAGCCGCCGGGCGAGCAGACACCCCTGCCCGAACCGGTTGCGGCCGTACGCGTCGCGCAGCGCGGCCGGCTCGTCCTCGAGCTTGAACGCCGACCTGGCCTGCGATTTCACCATCCGCACCGCCCGCTCGTAATTGGCCTTGTGCGAGACCGCCGATTCCCCCTTGTAGCGCCGGTTGAATTCGCCCTGCACGAACTCCAGCAGCTCGAACCGGCTCTGCAGCGAGGCGAGATCGCCTCCCTTGGCCGGCATGAGGTTTTCGACTGACATGTTGGCCCGCGCCTGGGGGTTGTCGCTGTCGCCGGTGACGAGCAGCGGCGCGTACTGCGGCCCGAGAAAACCCGCCCCTGCGTTCGAAAAACGGAAAGGGGAGACGCTGACGAAATTCGGCAGCTCGTTGTCGGGCTTCCCCAGTTCCTTGGAGATGATCGACCCCAGCTCGGGATAGCGGACCGCCTCCTGCTCGCGGTACCCGGTCAGCATCATGTGCGTGGCCTGACCGTGGTCCCCCTCTTTGGAACTCATGCTGCGGATGATCGCCATCTCCCTGGCCTGTTTGGCGATCCCGGGAAGATGCTCGCTGATGCGGATGCCGGGAACGGCGGTGGCGATCTCCTGATACGGACCGCCGTTCTTGTGCCCCGGCTTCAGATCGAACGTGTCGAGCTGGCTGGGCCCGCCGTTCATCCACAACAGGATGCACGAGCGCTGCCGTGCCCCCCCGCCCGACGGCCCGGCCAGAGATGACCGGGCCAGCCACCCCAGCCAGCCCGAATACGAGACCCCCAGCGCGCTCGCCACGCTGATTCTCAGAAGATCACGCCGCGAATATTCGCTGAAGAAAAATAATCGGCTCATGATCGGGTTCCCCACTTATGACGGCTGACGGAGGGGTATTGGTTCCACACAATTTTCTTCCCCCCTTCGCAAGGGGCAGGCAGGGGGGGACGGGTGAACATGTCCAACGGCGTTCCCGCGCACTCGGTGCATGACCTCTGTATTACGTCTTCCGGGATCATTTCTTAACGGCTCAAAACGAATTCGGGGCTGTTGAGCAGCGCCCAGTAGATATCGACGTAGGCGTTGCGGCGGGCCTCTTTCTCGGTTCGGGTTGCCACGTGCTCCAGCATCCGCTCGAGTTCTCTGGCCTCGGGCTTGCGGGTCAGGGCCGCCAGGTACAAGGTCTCGATCTTTCCCTGCGGCTCGAGGAACGGCGCATCGACGACGGCCCGCAGCGTGCGGCTTTCGTCGAGATCGGTCCCCCTGGCGACCATGATACCGTTCATGATGATCAGCGCCTGCGGGATCCCGGCGTTGAATTTGTCGGGAGCGTCGCTGGCGGCTTCGTACAGCCGTCCGATCAGCGTATTGCGCAGAGTATTGTACTGATCGCCCTGATCCACTTTGCCGACCGGCAGCATCAGCGCCTGACAGAGCGAATCGAAGACCTGCTCGGGAGAGAGCGTCTTCAGGGGGCGGTACGTTGAAAGCGGCGAAGCTTCGGCGGGGTTGTCGGCCGTGGCGCAGAGCCGCTGGTACACCCGGCTCTTGCAGATCCCCTGGATAAGCCACTGCACGTCGAAATCGGCGTCGGCGAACTGCCGCGCCAGGTCGTCGAGCACGACTGCCCGTTCCTTCGGAGCGGCCTGGTCGAGGTCGTCCACGTGGGGAATCAGCCCCTGCCCGCACAGTTGCTGCCAGACGCGGTTGACCGCCGTGGCGGCAAAGTTCCGGTTCTCCTTCGAGGCGAGCCAGTCCGCCAGCAGGTCCCGCGGAAATTTGTCGGCGGGAATCTGCGCCGGCTCCGCACTCCACAGGAACCGCACCGGGTATTCCTTGTCGCTCTCCATCGGCTTGATCTTGCCGACCTTCGAGTCGGTCGCCTGCTGTGCGTTCGGCTGCAGGATACTGGCCCCCGCGAAAAACGCCGCCATCCCCCAGAAGTCGTCCTGCCGCCAGTCGGCAAAGGGGTGGTTGTGGCATTTGGCACACCCGATGCGGACGCCGAGAAACACGCGGCTGAGCGAGCTGGCCGCGTTATCGGGCGTATTTCCCACAGCGAAGTAGAAGGCGGATGGAGCCCCGCTGCGGCTGGCCGTCGGTGCTGCGAACTGCATGGGGGTCGGTGACGGCTTGGCCGTCACCAGTTCGCGGGCGAGCTTGTCGTACGGCACCCGGGCGGCGAACTGCTGCTGCAGCCACACTTCGAGCTGCGGAGCGGCGCCCATCCCCGGGCTCCCCTGGGGAACCATGATCCGCCGCCAGACCCGCGACAGGTGGGCGGCGCTGCGCGACTCGCCGATCAACTGGTCGACGGCGCGGTACCGCTTGTCGGGGCGGCTGTCGGACAGGAAGTCGCGCGTGGCCGCCACGCTGGGAATCGTCCCCACCAGGTCGAGATACACCCGCCGCAGGAAGGTCCCGTCGTCCACGACTTCCTTCTGCTCGACACCGGCTTCCTTCCACAATTCTTCGAATCGCGCGTCGATCCAGGTGGCCAACTGATCGGAAGGATGTTTTTCGCCACGAGCTTTCGCATCGGCCGGCTCTTTCGCTTCAGCGGAGTTCGTCTGACCCGCCGCCTGCGCCCGTGCGACACCCTCGCCGGCGATCACCACCCCCGCGGCCAGCACCCCCAGCAAGATGCGACTGACCATGAGTCCCCCAGGAAAAAATGACGAATGACGATTGGCGAATGTCCAAGCACCACATTAAAGACATTTCGTCTTAAATGTCAAGAAAGAATCTGGAAAAAAATAAAAAAAGTGAAATCCCGGGGTGGAACAGGCGCGGCCCGGGGTTGGCCGCCTGGGGCGCCCTGCCCCGGGTTGCGACCCGTCAATACCAGGCGTCACCATGAAAGGGTTGCACAAGTCGGCGACGGCCCCGGGACGGTGGCCGATGCCGAATTGCTTGCGTGGCAGAGATTGTTCGCAGTGCGGCTCACTGCCCGGCAGGGTCAACCTCGTACCAGATCCTGCGCCTCGGCCAACTCCCGGTCATCGAGGTGCAGGTACCGCTGGCTGGTCGAGATATTCGTGCGCCCCAGAAGGCGGCGGCGATCGCTGGCAATTTGCAGCTCGCCCTCCGGCATCCGGCAAATAAAGGGCCGACGACCGAGATCGTCAGGATGTTCATCGAGGAGGTCCGGCGTCAGGTCCCCGAAGGGACCCAGCGGAAGATGGATGCTGGATTCAATCCGGCGTTTGATCTCTGACGCCGGTGAACTGTTCGTCAACCGGCGCGCCCGACAACGGCGCGGGATGCTGTTTCCTTTTCTAGAGGTGTCAAGAGGGTGGTTTGCTCTAGACTGAACGTCTGGAATGGCGAAGTAAGCGGGGATTCACCAGATAGAGATAAAGTCGATCGGTCCCCATTGCCAATCGCCAGGGCCATCGGGAGCCAGCAGGTCAGAGCCGCCGCCATTCACAGACCAACCCCACCCGCGCGCAGCCCCAAGATTGGAAAACCATCGGATGGCTCCATCCACAGGCGCAGAGCTTGAGAGACAACGCGTGATCGGGCGGTAGACGATTGGGATGATTCGCGCGCCGATATTCGTCCAGCTTGTGATCCAGCACGCTGGCCCGAAGCTCAGGACGTAAAGGAGGGGCAGGCAGACCACTACCACTGTCGCCCAGAACGCCATGCCGGGTTTCTTGCGGTCGGTCATTTTGCACCCGGCCACAAGAGGAACATGGCCACTGCCACGACGAGGGTGAACGCACAGAGGACTGGGAGTGTCGGAGCGGCGAGGTTCGGAGTCGGCGGGAAAAGGCAGGGTGCGAGCAAAAAGATCGCGGCGACCGCGACAATGGCGCAAAGGATTTTATCGCGCTGGCTCATTCCAAGCATTTTACCCGCGTCGAAACAGGGACGGGAAGGGCGAACCTGCGCTGCAACTTCCGAACACGCCGGCCGGTCAACCGTCGTTCCTGAATACTCTGACAGAGTCGTGGTATAATCCGGACCGTCGGCACCTGGGCTACATCGTTCCGAAATCTTGGAACCGCCCCATGAACGCAAGTCTTGCAGTGAGGTCCGCCAGACCGTTAGTTTGCATTCTGGCTGCCGCTTGCTGTCTCCCTGCGACAGAATCGAAAACGGAGGAACCGGACAAAGCCGGGAGATCCGCCGGCGATCCCATGCGTGGCAAGGAAGCGGGGCAGGTACGTAACGACAATGGATTGAAGATGAAACTGGTCTGGTGCCCACCCGGGTTCTTCTTGATGGGAGACGCTGAAGTCGCAGAGGAGCCGGCGACAAAGGGCGATGCAACGGACGAAAACGATCCGAAAGGCGGGCCTGGTCCCCAACAGGGAGCGACATTAAACATTACGCCAGCGAAAGTCTTACTGACTCGCGGCTATTGGCTCGGTAAGTTCGAGGTGACACAATCCGAATGGAAGCAGGTGATGGCGACTGAACCGTGGAAGGACGAGGAATTCAAAAAGGAAGGGGACGACTTTCCGGCCACGCACGTTGGTTGGACCGACGCGATGTGGTTTTGTGACAAGCTCACGGAACAAGAACGTATGGCGAAACGACTGCCCGATGGATGGGAATACACGCTGCCGACCGAAGCGCAATGGGAACGCGCTTGTCGGGCACGTACGGAAAGCAGGTTCAGTTTCGGTGATGACGAATCAAAGCTCGGAGAGTATGCATGGTTTAACGACAATGCGTGGAAGGTTGACGAGAAATATGCTCACCGTGTAGGCCAAAAGAAACCGAATTCGTGGGGACTGTACGATATGCACGGAAACGTCTGGGAATGGTGCCGCGACTGGTACGAGCCGTCTCGACGGCCAGCGCCCAAAGATTTCAAGCTGCCCGGAGGACGCGATCCGGAAGTGACGAAAGAGGGCTTCAATCGCGCACTGCGCGGCGGAGGCTGGGATTTTATCGCAAGGGATTGCCGTTCCGCAGCACGGGATGGCCTCGGTCCGCTGAACAGGAACAGGTACGTAGGCTTTCGTGTAGCCCTCAGTGTCGTCCGTGAAGCCAAGCCAGCGGAACCGGGTACGGAAGCCCCGGGCACGACTGACAAGTGAATGCAAATTACCGACCCGCGACGAGACTTGGCGCTATTTGCTTGCTGATTGGCACGCCAGGTTCCCCTGCTTCTCGAATTCCTCACGCGACACCAGCTTTTTGCCGTTCCAGACGGCACCGGCGTGGTGAACTTCGCGGCCATCCCGGATGGTGACGATCTGGTCATTGAAGAAATTCGGGTCGCGTTCCTTAGACTCGCGGTTGACAAACAGGCCCGGAGTGATCGAGCGAATCGCTTTGAAGGTAAAGACTGCCGGGTCGATCGGCTGGTTGAGCGATACGAGTGTTACCTGTGCCTCCTCGTGCGTCCGCGGCTCAGCACCGACCTTGCCGGATTCCCAC
>JBLMWR010000263.1:0-5662 GCA_050257335.1 Deltaproteobacteria bacterium
TGTTGTGCGCCGACGTGCTGCGCCCCGGCGCCGAGCTGCTGCGCTCCGGCGGCGAACGGCAGTATGGCTCCGGCAGCTCCGGCTGCGGCTCCAGCACCGGCTCCGGCGCCTTCCGCCTGACGGAAGTAATCCGAGCTGACCGACCGGGCTCTCGAGGATGCCGCTGCCCGAGAGCCCGATCTTTATCCCTGTGAGGGCAGACGGCGCCATGGAATTGAAAGATGCCATTCAACATCGCCGCGCGGTCCCTGCTCGAGCAGGCCGAAGTGAAGCAGGAATTGAAGGTCCCCCCGGAATATATTCCTGTGATGCCGATCATCGTCGGATACCCGCGCCGGCCGACTGCACCCACGCCGCGAAAGGAGCCCGAGATCCTGTGCTGGAAATGAGGCATTGCGACGGATAAACTCGAACAAATACACCTCGGCCTGCAGCCGGAACCAAGACGCACTTAACCGCTGATGGCGCGGATAGGCGCGGATAACTACGAACACGGTGAACTGACACATCCGCGCGTATCCGCGTCATGCGCGGTGCCTATTCGTTTTTTCGTGAACTGCAGATCTTCGCGGCGGGTTCAACCTTCTTGGAGTGCGGCTGAAAGCATTCTGATGTCCAACGACCTCTCCCGACTCATGCAAGCTCTGCTGCATCCCGCGGCCGAGTCGTACGTCCAGCCTCATTGGGCGCCACCGGTCGATATCTACCGGATGCGCGACGGCTGGCTGGTGAAGTTCGACCTTGCCGGCGTTCTCCGCAGCGACCTGCAATTGACCGTTTCCGGGACGCGGCTGACGCTGCGGGGCCGGCGCCGCGACTGGTGCGTCGAACAGGGGGCCGCCTGCAGCGCCTATTCGATGGAAATCACATACAGCGAATTTGAGCGGACCATCGAATTGCCCGGAGAGATCGAAAACATGCGGATCACCACCGATTACCGCGACGGCATGCTGCTCGTGCAGCTTGTCGCGCAGAAAGAGACCGAATGAACGCGCCCCCCGCCCCCGCCGTCGCCCACCCCGCGACGCTGCCGGTGCTGCCGCTCAAAAACTCGCTTCTGCTCCCCTACATTCACACGCCGATTTCCGTCGGCCGCCCGGCTTCGGTCGCGGCGGTGGAAGCGGCGATGGCGAGCGAGGACAAGACGCTGGTCGTCGTCGCCCAGCGTGACGCGTCAGTCGACCAGCCCCAGCCCGCCGACCTGTATGCGATCGCCTGCAAGGCCGTGATCAAACGCATGGCGCGCGGCGAAGGAGGCCTGCAACTGCTGCTGCAGGGGGTCGAGCGGGTACGGCTGGAGAGCTTTCCGCAGGTCGCGCCGTATCTTCGGGCCGAGGTGGTCACAGTCCCGCTGCCCACTGACCGCGGCACCGAAGTCGACGCCCTGCGCCGTGAACTTTTGGCGATGGCCGCGCGGATGCAGGAACTGGCCAAGACCGAGGCCCCGATCGATTTCCTTTCAGCGCTGGAACAGATCGAAGACCCGATGCATCTGGCCTTCCTGCTGGCTTCGCTCACGGGGCAGACCGTGGAAAAGGAGCAGGCGTTGCTCGAAGCCGAGACGTGCCTGGCGGCCCTGCGCCTCATGCACGCCAACCTGACGTACGAATTGCAGGTCCTCGAGATCCGGCAGAAAATCGCTACGCAGGCCGAAACCGAGATCAGCAAGGAACAGCGAGAGTACCATCTCCGCCAGCAGCTTCGCGCCATCCGCGAAGAACTGGGGGAAGGAGAGGAGGGGAAAGCGGGCATCGCCGACCTCCGCAAACGACTGGCCGAGGCGACGCTTCCCGAAGGCGTCCATAAAGAGGCCGAGCGCGAGTTGAGCCGGTTGGAAGGAATGAATTCCGCCAGCCCCGATTATCAGTTGACGCGCACCTGGCTGGAGCTGGTCGCCGAGCTTCCCTGGATGCGGCTGACCGAGGACAGCCTCGACCTCGGGCGGGCCCGGCAGGTTCTCGACGAGGATCACTTCGATCTCAAGGAGGTCAAGGAACGCATCCTCGAGCACCTGGCGGTCCTGAAGCTCAACCCCGATGCCAAGTCACCGATCCTCTGCTTCGCCGGTCCCCCCGGCGTCGGAAAAACGTCGCTGGGAAAATCGATCGCCCGCTCGCTGGGGCGCAAGTTCGAGCGGCTCAGCCTCGGGGGCCTGCACGACGAATCGGAGCTGCGCGGACATCGCCGAACTTACATCGGTGCCATGCCGGGACGGATCATTCAGGCCATTCGCCGGGCCGGGGCCCGCAACCCCGTGCTGATGCTCGACGAAGTCGACAAACTGGGGCGCGACTTCCGCGGCGACCCGGCGGCGGCGCTGCTGGAAATCCTCGACCCGGCCCAGAACAACGACTTCCACGACAACTACCTCGATCTTCCCTTCGATCTCTCGAAGGTCTTCTTCATCACCACCGCCAACACGCTCGACACGATCCCCGCGCCGCTCCTGGACCGCATGGAAACCCTGCGCCTGTCGGGCTACAGCGAAGAAGAGAAGGTCGAGATCGCGCGGCGGTACCTCGTCGATCGCCAGCGCCACGACGCCGGCCTCAAAGAGGGGCAGCTCACGCTTCCCGACGAGACCCTGTCGGCAATCATCCGCCGCTATACCCGCGAAGCCGGCGTGCGGCAGTTCGAACGGGCGCTGGGGCGCGTCGCGCGGCGGATCTCGTTGCGGTTTGCCGAAGGCAAGACCGAACCGGTCACCGTCGCCCCCGACGCCCTCGTCGAACTGCTGGGTCCCGAAAAGGTCGCGCTGGAGCGCGCCCGCCAGGAATTGCCCCCCGGAGTTGCCACCGGTCTGGCGTGGACGGAGGCCGGTGGCGATGTTTTGTATGTCGAAGCGATCCTTTTCGACAGACCCGGTGAGCTGATGCTCACGGGCCAGCTCGGGGAAGTGATGCAGGAATCGGCCAAGGCGGCGCTGAGCTACGTCCGCTCGCATGCCAAGGGGCTGGGAATCAAAAAACCCGAGGGGCGCGTGCACCTGCACGTCCCCGCCGGCGCCGTCCCCAAAGACGGTCCCTCGGCCGGCGTGACGATGGCCGTTGCCCTGGCCTCGCTGTACACGGCCAGGCCGGTCCGCAACGACACGGCGATGACCGGCGAAATCAGTTTGACGGGGCTGGTGCTGCCGGTGGGGGGCATCAAGGAAAAGGTGCTGGCCGCCCGCCGCATCGGCATTCGCCGCGTGATTCTTCCCAAGGACAACGAGAAGGACCTGGCGGAGCTCCCCGAGAATGTGCGGAAGGAGCTGGAATTCATTTTCGCCGCCCGCATCGAAGACGCCCTCGCCGCCGCGCTGACCGCCCCGGCGAAATCCCGCACCACCAACCACCGCCCCGCCGGGAATCGCGCGCCGCGCCGCGCCGCCGTGCGCGTCCGCCGCCCGCGCTGAGCTGCAAGACTGGACAGTCACATGTTGCCCCGCTTCAAGCACATTCTGGTTCCGGTGGATTTCACCGAAAAGAATCTGCCCGCACTCGACATCGTCTTCGAGCTGGCGGTCGCCAATCACGCCCGGGTGACGCTGCTGCACGTCATCGAAACCATGGAAATCGAGGCGGATCCCGAGCTGGAACAATTCTACGCCAGGCTCCAGGCTCGGGCCGATTCCGAGCTGGAGCGCATGGCGCAGCGGTTCATCGCGGCGAACGTCGCGGTGGACCGCAAGATCCGCTTCGGCAAGCGGCTCAACGAGATCGTGCGCGATTCGGTCGAGCGTCAGGCCGATCTGATCGTGATGAGCTCGCACAAGCCCGATCTTCAGAAGCCGACGCAGACATGGGCCACGCTCAGCTACCAGGTCTCGGTCCTGTGCCCCTGCCCCGTGCTGCTGGTCAAGTGAGCAAGCCCGCCATCCTTCGATCCCGAATGAATATCTATGTCTGTATAAAGCCCAAAAATGCGCTGTTCGGGACCCAGAGAGCCGAAGCTTGCCGCAACCTGAGACGGGCTCGCCAGATGTGGAATGCCGACGGCGCTCCCGGAAGGCCCGTTTTCAATTTGCGAAAAACTCCGGAAAACCGGTGAGATTTTCCGCAAAACCAGGCCCGGCACGGCCCTGCGCGCGAATGAATGTTAAACATTTCACCGCGGCCGTTATACATCAGCAGCCGCATTCGCAAGTGCCGTTCAATGCATTCAAAAGTTCCAGCCACGTGGGGCTGGCACAGCGGAATTCTCAAAATCAGCGCCCGGAGGAACGATCGGCCGAACCTGTGATCCGCGGAAGGGCGAACGCTGGCGCATCTCCTTCTTCCACTGCGAGAGGGCCGGCGCGGGGGCCGCGTGTTCTCCGACGTTGCCGCCACCAGAACGGCCTCCCGGAGAGCATCGGTATCGACACAACTCGGAATGGCAGAAGTCAGGGGGAGAAATGAATTCCTTCCCCCTTGATGGGGGAAGGTTAGGATGGGGGTGGGAATCGCGGCCCGTCGGGACGCGCCCCCCAACCCCGGCCCTCCCCCACAAATGGGGGAGGGAGAAGCCTTCCGTCCGCTCGCATTCTACGATGTGTAGATACCGATGCCCTCTGGGCGAGGGCCGCGTGTTCTCCGACGTTGCCGCCACATGCGCCACGAGGAGCAAGAAAGCCAACAGGATCAAGAGAATCATCATGACAGAGGCCTATCACAAACGGACCACTTAGGGAGTTGGGCTGCGCGGCAATGGAGAGGACCATTCCGCCCGACTGCCCGGCCAGGCGGGCACGCAGCGCCGCCATTTATTTGACGATGCCGGCGCCCCGGGCGCACCCGGAAATCCGGAATTCGCCGCCGTTTTTCGCCAAAAAGTGCGTCGCGAAGGCGTCACCCTCATTGCGGACCTCGGGGATCATCGAAAACGGCGCAGCCCCCTTCGGCGTCGCCGGTCATGCCGCTTTCATTGACTTCATACCCGAATGATTGTGGGTGGCACCTTTCACTTAACAGGTGCAGAAATGGCGACCTCGGCTCCGACTTACCGCAAGTGCGGGCGCATGTGACTTCCGAACAGCCTGACGCCTCTTCACGGGGCTTCGCCGAATGCGGCGATGCCGTTTACGCCGTTCCATGTGCTGTTGAGTCGAGTCTGCACAAACACGCTACGGCCGTCGGTCGCGACCGCCCCGCTCATGTCCGAAGATTTACGGCCATCGATTTTCCACAAGAGCTGACCTGTGGCGAACTGCACGGCGTAAAGCTGGCCTTCCGCGGAAGCGAAGCACACGCTGTCCCCGATGATTCTTGGAGCGGAATAAATCGCGGTCGCGTGGCGACGAGCAGGATTCGTTCGAAAGATCCACAGCGGTTTGCCAGTTTTTACGGCCAGGCGATACAGCGACCCGTCGCATGACGCCATGAAAACGGAGTCGCCGCGGAACGCAGTCCCCGCCTCAATGGGGCCTTGCGTCGCAAACTTCCAGATCATTCGGCCGGTCTGTTTGTCCAGGCAATAGAGATGCCGATCGTGACTACCGACGAATACATATTCCGCCGTGACCGTGGGCTCTGCGAAGATCCCTCCCGCGGCTTGAAACGACCAGACGATCTTACCTGTCTTGCAATCAACGGCCACCACCCGGGACTGGTCGAAAATCGACTGGAACAGCAATTTGCTGTCGCTGGCACTTCCACCAGGCCGCGCCAGAGTGCTTTCGACGCGTTCGGGACGCACGAAG
>JBLMWR010000264.1:0-3291 GCA_050257335.1 Deltaproteobacteria bacterium
CCCCGCGCCAGCGCCTGCCGGCCATGTTCCAGATGCGCCGCCCGAAACGGCATCCGCCGATTGGCGTAGTCCTCAACGACGTCGTAGAAAAGGAGGTAGTGCATTCACTCCTTCCAGTACAACATCTCATTCGTCGGGCGGTTCGTCCCACGCATCGGAATCTCCGTCGTCGCCGACGTCAACGTACGCACCGCAGTGGGGGCAGTTCTGGACGGACCCCCTCTGCGTGAGTGGAAAAGTCGATCGCTTTCCACATTCTTCGCAGGTCACTTCGACCATCTCGTGAGTCGTTCCGGTCTTCGCGCTCTCTGCACCGCGACGGGCGGCGGCCTGGACCTCGTAGGCGTGCAGTACCGGGCCGGCGCGGTCGGTGTCGGCCCGATCGATCCACACCTGCGGCTTGTGGATTTCGGGTACAAGCCCGCCCACCCAGCCTCCGACAGCAGAAACGTCTTCGGTCACGCTCGCTTCGATCCCCGCGTCGATCAGCAGGTCACGGACGAAGTGCGCTTCGAGGTTGTTTGCGGCGTTGTACGCGGCGATTGGGTCGCGAAGTGCCATGCGTCCTCGACGAGGAGATCGTAGACAAGCAGGTAGTGCGCTAAATCCTCGTGCCGGGCGCGGCGGGGGAGTAAAGGCGCCGTATCGCAGCGAGAACGAACGGATTTTACTGACGGCAGCCGCCGGACGCAATTTGGACGCTCCAAACGTCGAATGCCGGAAGTCACCGATGCACTTCTTTCTCTGTCCTCACTAAGTTTCAACCCCATGTATTTTGGCCCTGCGGCAGTGCGGGGCTCGGCCCGGCGAACTCTGCCGGGCGACGATTGCGGACGTGGACCGGGCCAAGTGCGTGATCACACTGAAGGAGCACAAGACAGCCCGCAAGACGGGGCAGCCGCGGCGCATCCCGATCGGAAGGAAGCTGGGGGAACTGCTCGATCAGGCGATCGGCACGCGAACGGAGGGACCGGTCTTTCTCGCCCCGGCCGGGAAGGCATGGAGGGTTCCCAATCTCAGCCGGACGTATTCCCGGCTGCGGGATCTGGCCGGCTTGCCACGGGATCTGGTGCTGTACCTGGCCCGCCATGAATGCGGGACGAAAATCTGCCGGGAGAAGGGAATCGAATTCGCTCGCAGGCTGCTGGGGCACGCGAATATCTCGACCACGCAAAGGTACATGCACCTCGACGACCGCGAGCTTGCAGAAGCCCAGGACTTGGTGGAATAATATCTGGGATTCAACCTGACAACCGCGCAGGGTAGAGTAACGTAGGCCGCAGGATTGGCCGTCGCCGACCGGTTCTGTGCAAAATCCCGCGATAATCGTGGCGCTCGGTAAATTCGTCGAGGTTGATGTCGTGGCAAATGAGAACGTCGATCGGAAACCTGAAAGGTCGATGCGCCGTTCCATTCGACGGGTAATCGTAAATGTCATCGCCCTCTGGCTATTCTGTAAGTTTGGCTCAACGATGATCATGCTCGCACCCGGACCTTGGGGACCGACGGTCGCCGGCGTTTTGCCGGACGGACAACGGATCGCATTCAAATCGCGGTTCTACGGCCGCGAGACCGATGATGTGCTGATGGTGACGCCACCGGGCGGGGCTGAGCGCGTCTTTGCGGTAAACGACTATCACGCAGCCCGCATCAGCCGCGTCAGAATCGCGCGCGACGCCGATGGAAAAAAGGTATGGCTGGAGTCAAGGGGAGCGGTGGTAGCGTCGCTGGATCTTGCGACGGACGAGTTCACGCGCGAGGGCACACCGCCGATGGAATGGGCGAAGCTCGGAGATGGGGTCACGGTCGCGGAGGGAGGCACAAGAGGCTGGTGGCAGTACGTCGTCCCTTGGTAACGCTGGTAGCAGAACGGTCGTCGAACCGTAACCCACAGTCACATGCGCCCGCCCAGCCCCTTTCCCACCCTCCTTCCACCGGAATAGAATTGGTGGTACGAAGCCGCGAAACTTCCGCCTGATAGCCGGAATCGGAACCCGTCGCGTCAAGTGTGAGGAGAAGCACAATGCACGACGACAAAATTGCGCAAATCTATGCGGCGCGGCAACTGCAAGACGCTCAATTCCTGGGCAACATGCTTGCCGACGCGGGAATTGAGGCGCGAATCGTTGGGGAACCTTTGAACATGGTGGGGCCCCCGGCAAATCTGCAAAGTGCCGCCCTTTGGGTGCGACGCGAGGATGCGGAGAGGGCTGCACGCGTGATCGGCGAATGGGAAAAATCGCAAGCTCGAACGCGTTCCGTTCCCGGCCGGAACGCAACGTGGACATGCTCCGCCTGTGGTGAACTGGTCGAAGAGGACTTTGACCTCTGCTGGAACTGTCAGGAGCCCCGTCGCGCGGGTCCGACCGCCCCAGCCGAAACGGACTGAGCAGCCGGCGGTCGCGTGTCAGGGTGTTTGGCATTCATCCTGGCAGTCGCGGGGGATACACTGGGCAACGACCGCAAGACACCCCTCTGGCGGTGGATCGTGGCCCTGCTGATCGGGCTGCCGGTGCTGTACGTCGCGTCGTTCTGCGTTCGCGAGGCGGAACACTGATGCGATTTTCGATCGCCATTGGTTGGAGTGGTGAGCTGCGGCTCCGAGTGGGGAATTGCGACATTGAAATCCATCGGGGGCCTCGCTTGCGCGATTTGTGGGACCGCCGCCGCAATATACGGAACGAGTGGCTATCCAGCCCGTTCGCGATGCCCTCGTACCTGAATTACAGGGAATTGAACTGGACCTGGACTGATGGGCGCCGATACCGGGTGCGGTTTCCGGAGCCGCGTCGCGGAAGGCCCATGGTCTGGCTGATCGAAATCGACGGAGAATGCGTCTGCACGGGCCACCTCGTCCAATCATTCTGGCGGCCACTCACACAGTCCTACCTCGAATGGAAGTGTCATCCCGAGCTGTTCCCCCGCTTAATCCGGGTGTCGAGCGGTTGTTGCGGTGGCTCCGTTGTGGATGAGAGCGGCTGCCGGTTGGCAGCCTGGAGGAATCGCGCTCGCGCGCGAGACGTCGTAGTTCGGCCGTCAATTACCGGCGATCTACTGGGAATCGTCGTGGCGACTATCGTGTAAAGTTGCTGGGAGATTTGGAACCATTCCGGGGCGTGAACGAGCCGGGCATGGCCGCTTGTTCGGAAGTCATAGCGCGCCGTGACCGCCTCATTGGCGGAAGGCAGGGAGGGTCTGGTGGCGATTCTTGGTTTGGCAGGCTCACCCATTTCTCGGGCCGCACGAGCTGCGCACCGATCAGGCAGATGACCCCGAATGCAGCGCGCTGCA